>CAZIHN010000001.1:0-3947 GCA_964538845.1 uncultured Nitrosopumilaceae archaeon
TTTGAGAGGGTCATTTCCTAGAAGGATTATAAACATGCAAAAGAAAATTTTACCATGTCATCAAGTTCCATAGGACAGCGATTTGTACTAACAAGTTTTGGTGAAAGCCATGGTAGATGTATTGGGGCTGTTGTAGACGGATGTCCTGCTGGTCTAGAACTTCAAGAAAAAGATATACAATTAATGCTTGATCTCCGCAAGCCCGGACAATCTATTGTTTCTACTCAAAGAAAAGAGGATGACAAAGTTGAGATTCTTTCAGGTGTGTATCAAGGAAGGACTACGGGAGCACCCATTACTATGATAATTTGGAATAAAGATCAGCATTCAAAAGATTACGATAATCTTTTACTAAAACCACGACCTGGACATTCTGATTATCCGGCATATATCAAGTACAAAGGATTCAATGATATTAGAGGAGGTGGCAGATTTTCTGGAAGATTAACAGCCACATTTGTAATGGCAGGTGCAATAGCAAGAAAACTTATATCTGTAACTTTGGGGCTAGAAACTTTCTCGTACACTTGTCAGGTGGGAAATGTAAAGATGAAAGAACAAGCTTCCCTGAAATTAAAAAAATCTATCTATGATAATGAGGTAAGGTGTCCGGATAAAAAAATTGCAAATAGAATGAGAGCGATAATTCTTACCGCTAGAAGATCAGGAGATTCTGTTGGAGGCGTTGTGGAATCAATTACGACAAATTTACCTGTGGGTCTAGGGGAGCCAATTTTTGGCTCGCTAGAATCTGATTTAAGCAAAGCTCTCTTTTCAATTCCTGCCGTAAAGGGCATAGAATTTGGTTCTGGTTTTCGGGGTTCCACACTTAATGGTTCTAGCAATAATGATGAATATATTATCAAAAACGGAAAGATTGAAACTAGGACTAACAATTCTGGCGGAATACTGGGGGGCCTTTCCACTGGTATGCCACTTGTGTTAAGGATTGCTTTCAAGCCAGCATCGTCAATTGCAAAGAAACAGAGAACTATAGATCTTCAAACAAGAAAACCATCATCACTGGTTGTACAAGGAAGACATGACCCATGTGTGGTTCCTCGTGCTCCTCCGGTAGTAGATTCCTTGGTTTCAGTTGTACTTGCAGACCATGCCATTAGAGCGGGCCTTATACCTCCTGTTCTTTAAGAAATGACAGACATTGACAATTTACGAGACAAGATAGACAAGATAACATTTGAAATTCTCAAGTTGCTCAAAGAACGAAATGATATAGCAAAGGAGATAGGCAACTTGAAAAATAATCTAGGTCTTGGAATAACGAATGAGAATAGAGAGAATCAGTTGAGGATAAAGGTCTCATCATTATGTAAAGAAATTGGATTAGATGAAAAAACCGCTCTTGTCATGTTAAATTTCCTTCTAAATGAATCTGTAAAGATCCAATCTTCAAACAAACAGACTCATCTGGCCATGTTTATGAAAGCAAGAAGCTTGGAGAGAGAAGGAAAGAAAATAATCCATATGGAAGTTGGCGAGCCTGATTTTAATCCTCCAAATATTGTAAAAAATGCACTCTCTGAAGTTTACGAAATGGGCTATACAAAATATGGAGAGTCCTCTGGAATGGTAAAATTCAGGGATGCACTGGCAAAACATGTAACCAGTTCCTATGGAGCAAAGTCTACACAGCAGAATATTCTTGTCTCCCCGGGTGCACGCTTCTCTATCTTTCTTGCGTTTTCAACCTTACTTAATCCGGGAAATGAAATTATAGTAGTAGAACCAGCATGGCCTGCTTACAGGGATAATGCCATGAATTCAGGGGTTAAGGTTAGAACTATTCATACCACTCTAGAAGAGAATTGGGAGCCAAAAATTGAAGATATTGAAAATTCAATTAATCAAAATACAAAGATGATTGTTCTAAATTATCCAAACAATCCCACGGGCAAAATCGTTTCAAAAAAATTACAGGATCAGATAATGGAATTATCCGCAAGAAAAGACATGTACGTTTTAAGCGACGAAATATATTCTTCATACGCTTACAAACCTTGGCAAAGTGCACTTGCTTACGAATATAAGAAATCAATAATCACCCAGTCATTTTCAAAATCACATGCCATGACAGGTTTCAGAATTGGGTATGCTGTATCAAGTCCAGAGATAATAGAAAAGATGACAAAACTTTCTGCCCTTGCACTGACAAACGTATCTGAACCCATTCAATATGTTGCTATGAAAGCGCTAGGTGCTGATACATCAGATTTCGCTAAAATAATGAAATCCAGATTAGAATCCCTGATAAAGAAAGCTAGGACTATGCATCTAGAATTTGTCGATCCTGATGGTGCCATGTATATATTTGCAAGAACAAATAATGAAAACTTTGATTCGATAGAATTTACAAACAAGCTTTTAGACAAGGGGGTTGCAATAGCACCAGGAGATGGATTTGGGAATTATCAAGGATTTATCAGAATTTCGGCTTGCCAGCCAGAGGATAGACTTAATCAGGGAATGGAGATAATAGAGGATATGCTGAGGAACAAGTAATGAAGAAGAAAATTGCGATAATAGGGGCAGAGGGCCAAATGGGCAAGTGGTTCACAAAGTATTTCCTAGAAAAAGGTTTTGAGATAATAGGGTTTGATTCTGAAAAAGAAATCACGAATAAGCTAGTCACCAAGGCTAAATCACTTGTTGGGGCAATACTTACAGCAGATTATGTTATTTTGTGTATTCCTGTAAAGCGCACTCCTGAAACCATCAGACTGATAGCCAAAGAGATGAAACGAGATTCCTATCTGATAGACATTTCTTCTCTGAAAGCCAAGACTGGTGCAGCACTTTCAAAAATACCAGACAAGGTAAGCCCAATTTGTATTCATCCCATGTTTGGTCCAGGAATCAAGAAAATCAAGGGTCAAAATATAATTTCTATTCCAATCCGAGATGCAAAAAAGGAACTTGCTGTGGCAAAATCATTATTTGGTGAAGCAAATTTTGTTCAAATAGATGCGTCTGAACACGATAAGAAGATAGCAATAGTGCTTGGAATGACTCACTTGGTCAACGTTGCACTTGCTAACATTTTAGCAAATGAAGAAAACTTTAATCTAGTTGAAAAAATGTCAGGAACAACTTTCAAGGCGCAAAAGTTTCTTACTGCTGGAATTATGACCGAGTCGTCGGAACTTATAGAAACAATAATTGGAAATCCAGAAATTAGAAGATATGCAGAGGAATTGTGGAAAGATATTGGTAGGATGTTAATTCTGGTTCAAGAGAACAAGACTGAAGAAATGCTCAAATACATTTCTAGCGCAAAGGAGAGATTAGCAAAAAATACGAATCTTGAAGATGCCTACAAGAAACTTGTTACCATGGTAAATGCTGTAGAAAAATAATTGAGATCTACAAAAATAGTTACTTCATTTCTAACCAACGACAAGAAATTTCTTATCCTAAAACGAAGTAACAGAGTAAGATCTATGAAAGGATTATGGGCTGGTATAAGTGGAATTATCGAAGGAGATGAGGACCCACTTTATAGGGCAAAAAAAGAGATTTTAGAAGAAACCAACATACCAGAAACCCAAATCTCATTGATTTGTTCCCGTCCTCAAATTAGAGTGGATTCTCCACAGTATAAAGAACATGAATGGCTTGTACACCCTTTTTTGTTTTCTGTAAAAAATCCTGTCATCAGACTAAACTGGGAAAATTCAGAGTATAGGTGGATAGACCCTTTGGAAATTACGAAATACCAAACTGTACCTAATTTACAAAGTGTGTTATCAAGTTTATTGTAACTTCTCTACCTTTGAATCATATCTTTGCTGTGGTAACATAATGTATACACATGCTCCTCCACACATTGTGCATGGAACAGTATTTCCCTTTAGTTGTCCAGTTCGTGCGTGAATACGAGCTGCCTCCTCAGGATCGATTGACAATGCTATCTGCTTCTCCCAGTTCAA
>CAZIHN010000001.1:4047-55161 GCA_964538845.1 uncultured Nitrosopumilaceae archaeon
TACGAGCTGCCTCCTCAGGATCGATTGACAATGCTATCTGCTTCTCCCAGTTCAATGTCCTCCTTGCCTCGGTCATGTCCATATCCCATTTGATTGCCTTCTCTCGCAACTTGACAAGGTCTGCAGCATGTGCAGCAATTCTATAAGCAACAAGTCCCGCTTTTACTTCATCAGCATTGGGCAGGGCAAGATGTTCTGCAGGAGTAAGATAACATAACAAATCCACTCCCTCACTTGCAGAGATAGCAGCTCCTATTGCACTAGCTATATGGTCATGACCAGACGCAACATCGGTAACTAGCGGTCCTAGGACATAATATGGCACATCACCGATTAGTGACTTTGCCAATCTCACATTAGCTGCAATTTCATTTAGTGGAACATGCCCTGGCCCCTCTACCATCACTTGAACATCTTTTTCATGTGCCCTTTTAGTTAGTCTAGCTACATTGATCATCTCTTGTACTTGCAGTTCATCATGAGAGTCAAGAATAGATCCTGGTCTTAAAGCATCACCAAGACTAAAGGTAACATCATAGTTCCTTGCAAGTTCTACAAGATAATCAAAATTTTCGTGATATGGGTTTTCCTTGTCATATTTTAGCATCCAAGCAGCAGTTATAGTGCCACCTTTGCTTACTATACCTGCATGTCTCTTTACTGAAAGAATACGTTTTGCTATTTCTTTAGTAATTCCAGAGTGAATTGTTGTATAATCAACACCATCCTTTATGTTATTTTCAAAAGCATTAAGAAAATCATCTTCTGTAATATCAAGAGGATTCTTGTGGTTTCGCACTCCCATATTATAGGCTTCATAAACAGGGACGGTACCAAAGGTAATTGGAGCCTCGTCTAGTAACCTTCTCCTGAATTCTGCAACATCTCCTCCGTCACTAAGATCCATTATAGTATCAGCATGATATTTGACTGCAACTCTAGCTTTCTCCACTTCTTCCTCTAGATTGGTGTTTAACGTAGAATTTCCAATATTTACATTAACTTTAGTTTTCATTCCTTTTCCTATCCCGACAACATGAATTTTTTGCCTTCGTACATTATTATGTGGAATAATTATAGATCCACTTGCAACCTTTGGAATCAGCCAATCTAATGTAACTCCCTCATCAGTCGCAACTTGTTTCATTTCATCTGTAGCAATGCCCCTGCGGGCTGCATTCATCTGCGTCCCCAAATTACTTTTTTTACATACTGATTGGATTTAAACGTGAGTCTTCTAACTTAAGATTATGAACGTCCTATCAATTGCTGGTTCCGATCCATCCTCAGGAGCAGGAATTCAAGGAGATCTGAGAACATTCAGTGCCATAGGAATTTACGGTCATACTGCTATTACAGCCATAACAAATCAAGACACCAAAAGTTTTTTTGGTGTTGAACCAGTCTCACCCTCGCTTATTAGAGGACAAATAAGATCTATCCTTAAAGATTTTCAGATAGATGCAATAAAAATTGGAATGGTTTATGATAAACAAACGGTAAGAGCAATCAATTCAGAACTTGCTGATAAAGATATTCCAATAATACTCGATCCAATATTCAAATCAACAACTGGTGGAATTTTACAGAAGCAAAGTGCATTCTCAGATTTTAAGCGATTGTTAATCCCTCTTGCTCACATAATAACACCAAACATTATTGAAGCTGAAAAAATATCTGGGATCAAAATAAAATCTCACAAAGATCTAAGAAATGCTGCCATCAGGATACAAAAAATCGGGGCAAGAAATGTAGTAATAAAAGGAGGTCATTTTCAAAAAGGATCCATAATAATTGATTTGCTACTTGAAGGAAACAAGTTTCACGTTTTCTCTCATAAAAGAATACCGTTTCAGAATCATGGCGGAGGTTGCACTTTTTCTGCCGCCCTGTGTGCAGGCTTTACCAGGGAAAAGAATGTAATCGATGCAGTGGAATTTGCCAGAAAATTTACGTTAGAATCAATAAAAAATTCAATAAAGGTTGGTAAGGGACTCCCAATTGTAAAACCGATTTCAAATGGAAACATTGAACTAGCTTTGTCAAAAGCAATCTCAAATCTTGTCTCTATAACAGAGGTTCATGAATTGATACCCGAATGCCAAACAAATTTTGTATATTCAAAACCCAATCCAACATCATTACATGACATAATGGGTTTGGAGGGAAGAATTGTAAGAACAGGAAGATCTGTTACCGTGGCTGGAAAACTCAAGTTTGGGGGATCAAGACATGTTGCATCTGCAGTACTATCTATGACAAAAAAATTTCCAACTATTAGATCTGCACTTAACATAAAGTATGATGAAAACATAATTAGGAAATCTATTGCCAAAAAATTCAGAGTTTCTTATTATGACCGAAACTTGCAACCTGTGGTGACAAAAAGTAAGGAAGGAACTACAATCCCATGGGGAGTAAGTAAAGCGATTAACAGAACAAAATCTCCTCCAGACATCATATTTAACAAGGGATCACTTGGGAAGGAACCCATGATCCTAATTTTTGGAAAAAACCCTGTTGAAGTATTAGGAAAGGTTATGAAGATAATCTAATCAATACATCCTTCAATATAAATATCAGAAACTTGAACAAATTTCATGAAAGCGGTAATTTTAGCGGGAGGTCTCGGCACCCGACTTCAACCATATACTACCTTCCTGCCAAAAGCCATGTTACCTCTTGGAGAAAAGCCACTTTTAGAACACCTAATTGAATGGATAAAGAAAGGCGGAATTGATTCGTTTGTTCTCTGTGTAAGTTATCTGAGAAAAACAATCGAAGATTATTTTGAAGATGGAAGCAGATTTGGGGTTAAGATAGAATATGCCATTGCCAACAGGCCACTTGCTACAGCTGGTCAATTGAAAACGGCTGAAGAATTTATCGATGAAAGTTTTGTATGTACCTATGGAGATTCCATATTTGATTTCAATTTAAAAAACATGGTACAAAATCACCTAAGGAAAAAGTCATTTGTAACTATGGGACTATATGAATACAAGACAAAACTACAATATGGATTCATAGATATGGATAAAGTAGACAGGGTAAAGGCGTGGCGTGAAAAACCAGAAGTGAAAGGCAATATCAACATAGGATGTTACGTAATGGAACCTGGAGTGCTTAAATTAATCCCTCCAAACCGACCCTATGGCATGGATGATGTTATTCGTAGCGCCATTTCAAAGAAAAACAGAGTGAATGGATTCCTCATCAAGAAGGGCTTTTTGGACATTGGAGACAAGGCATCATACAGACGAGCTTACCAGCATTATATAGAACGACTGGGTCAGATTTAGACTAAATTATGACTGCTCCAAGAATCCGAAAATTGCAAAAAAAGGACATCTATAACGGATTTTTGTTGTCTCTTGATTCATTGAGGCAGACTAGTCAAATAAAACCCAAGAAAGCCAATGCCATTTACGATAAAATAGCAAAAAATCACGATCAAGTAATTTACGTCGCAGTAGAAGGTACAAAAATAATAGGTTCAGCTTGCATTCTAATTGAACAGAAATTCATCCATGACGGTGGCAAAGTAGGCCATATAGAAGACGTGGCAGTCAGAAAGGAGTTTCAGGGTAAGGGAGTAGGACAAAAATTAGTCAATGAGCTTTTAGATTATGCGAAAAAGAGAGGCTGTTATAAAACAATTCTTGATTGTACTGATGAATTAATACCATTTTATGAAAAACTTGGATTCAAGCGATATTCGAATTCTATGAGATTTGATCATCTGTCAAAAAAGTAGTCTCTTTTTGGACGAGGTTTTATTCTAAATAATAAAGCTCCGATAACTATTATCGGAATAGAAATAGCCATAAACATTGTAGGTACTACAGTAAATTCAGGAACAAGATATGTAATTGCTATCTTTGGCAATAGTGAATTAACATAATACATTCCAAACAATGTTACGATTCCACCTGCAATGATAACACTACCATTAAGTCTTGAACCATATTTTCTAGAAAGCAAGAATGAAAGACCTGCTAGTATCAATCCCGGTGCAGCACTAATTGAAATAAATTCTCTTATCATTGACGAAGGATCAATGTCATATGTGGGATGCATCAGAAAAATAACAATTGATACCATTTGAGCAACAAACATGACAAACAGACCAAGACTTGCAAAAGCAACCCATTTCTCTATGGCCACAACAAACTATCTCTTGGTTCAATAAATAAACCAAATGATTATCTAAACTATTCCGACTAGACCTGCAAGTTCTTTTCTACAAGACGAACCAAGTTCTTCAGCAGCTTTTTCCGGTGTCACTTTATTTAGAAATACTCCATATCCTCTCTCAAGTCCAGACCAATAATCAGATTGAGGATAGATTTCTATATGCCAATGAATCTGTCTATTGTTCTTCTTCTCTGGCGAGAGATGAAATACCATATTATAAGATGGATTCTTCATTGTATTTGCAAGCCCTCCAAGGGTAGCACGCAAAATAAGGGACAAATCATTAATTTCTTTTTGAGTTATTTTCGAGAAGCTTGTGGTATGCTTTTTTGGGTATATCCAAATCTCATAAGGATGTGAAGGTGCCCATGGACAGAAAGCTACAAAACCTTCTGTCTGGAGTACCTGTCGCGGTCCCCCAGCCTCAGTACTTACAGTCTGACACATCGGACAAATCCCCTTTTCATTTAATATTTTGTATGCCGCCTCAGCCTCTTGTTCTATTAGAGGAGGTATGGTGGAAAAGGTAACAACATTAAGGTGAGGATGCATTGTCGAACCACCTGCTTCTTTTCCGTGATTGACGTATATTGATACATATGTGACTCCTCTTTGAGTGTATAACCATCTTAATCTATCCTGAATTACAACCAATACATTAGACCATTGTTCGATTTGGATAGTAGAAAGAGAATCTTTGTGTTTTTCTGAAGCCACTACGATATAATGATAACCGTATGCAGGTTCACTATACAAAGGCCTATCAGTATAGGAGTTCTCCGACGTAGTAGCTACGACCGGATTCTTGCTTTCAAAGACT
This sequence comes from uncultured Nitrosopumilaceae archaeon, assembly GCA_964538845.1. Classification (GTDB taxonomy): domain Archaea; phylum Thermoproteota; class Nitrososphaeria; order Nitrososphaerales; family Nitrosopumilaceae; genus Nitrosotalea. Next base: position 9,065 of record CAZIHN010000001.1, read on the forward strand.
CTAACAGACCAGTCCTCCACATAATTGTCCTCAGTATCCTGCAATCTTTGTAGCATTCCATCCTTCGCAACAAGAGAAAGAGATGAAGGGTTAGTCATAGATTCATTTCCAGGACAGTAGGGACATTTTTTTGAATCCGTTACCTTTCCGTTTTCTTGGGAAATAATCACATAACGGTCAATAACATAATCTTTTCTTAAATCCCCCATATACAGCAAGGTTTTGGATCTAGTAATTTAAAACCTTTGCAAAGATCGGAAATCGTGATAAAGAGCCCCTTCATTTAGATGAACCATAGAGAGTTTTTGTAAAAATCCTTGATAGAAATTAACCTTATATTGGAATGTTAGATTTTTGACCATTATACATGTCAACATCATCGTTAAGACGAGATCATGATTTGATAGAGAAGGTTTTGAAATCAATGTGGGCTTCTATTCCCCTACTAAAATCTGGGAAGACAATACCAGAGTCTATTATCCTTCAAGTAATTGAATTTTCCAAGAATTTTACCGATGTTTGTCATCATGGTAAGGAAGAGAATACGCTCTTTCCATAGCTTGAAAAAAAGGGCATGCCAAGAAACGCAGGACCTATTGCTGTAATGTTAATGGAACATGAAGTAACTCGGAAACTGACAGCAAAAATGGAAGAATCAGCTAATAAATACATAAAGTCAGGAGACGCCACCCAATTAATCTCAGACATGCAGGAGTACATCAATCATGTTGTTCAACATATTTGGAAGGAAAATAATAGGTTATTTGAGATGGCGGATAAAGCGTTGATAAATGATGTAGATTCCATGAAAAATGGTTTACTTGAGGCAGAGAATTCTAAACTCAAAAACATTGGCAAAACTAGAGAAGACTATGAAAATTTTGCTGAGGACATCTCAAAACTTCTTCCCAGCCAAGATTAGCATTCATTTATTTAAAAAAGATAAAGAGGAATATATTCATTGAAAGAGGCATCAAGGATTAGATCGACTTCGTACTTGAACCGATAACACAACTGATGATCGCTTATAAAATCAAGGTTTATGTGTACTATGAAAAAAATTGGATTAAGGAATGGTTGAAAAACATATGGATAATTCAGATGTTCATCTTATCTATGTTCTCTTAGACGGAATAGGAGATCTACCCCACCCAGATTTGAAAGGTTCAACTCCATTATCTTTTGCAAAGACTCCGAATCTAGATAAAATAGCAAGGAATGGCTCTATCGGTGAAGTTATTTCAGTTGGCAAGGGAATAGCGCCTCAATCAGATATTGCAGTGTTTAACATGCTTGGATACAAGTTCGATAATGGAGAGTATGTTGGAAGAGGAGTGATTGAGGCTATTGGAGTTGGAATAGATTTCAAGAGTGGTGATCTTGCATTGCGAGGAAATTTTTCTACCGTTGATAATGAAAGGGTAATCATTGATCGTCGAGCTGGCAGAAAGATAGAAAGAGAGGATGCCGTTGCAATTTCAAAAGAACTTGAACAAAAAGTAAGGTTTTCCAATCCAAAGGCCTCAGTTGTAGTTTCACCTACCATTGGACATAGAGTAATTGTTAGAGTAAGATGTGACGGAGAGTTCCTATCACCTGATATTAGCAATACAGATCCCGCATATGCAAGAATTGGCGGCATGGGAGTGGCCAAAGCAGTTGGTGATTACATGAAGATAGAAAAATCTCTTCCCTTAAACGAATCTGAAGGAGCAAAGACCTCAGCTTCTCTTGTTAACGAGTTCACTGATCAATCATTAAGAGTTATGAAAGAGAGTGCAATAAATGCACAAAGGAAATCTCAAGGAAAAAAATTATTAAATTCAATTCTTCTTCGAGATGCAGGAAACAAATTTCCAAACGTTATTCCCATAAATCAGCTACACCAAATGTTGTTTTCTTGCATAGTGGATATGCCAGTTGAGATAGGAATTGCATCTGTTCTAAAAATGAAAACATTTAGTGCAGGCGGTCTTACAGATTACGAAGAAAAGGCACGAGTAGCGGCAAAAGCTATGGAAAGCCAGAATGCAATTTACGTACACATCAAGGGACCAGATGAATTTGGTCATGATGGAGATGCCATTGGAAAGATGAAAAACATCGAAGAGATTGATGAACGATTCTTTGGAACCCTGCTTGCCAATATAGATACATCGAAAATTTCTGTTGTTATATCCGGGGATCACTCTACACCCTGCATAAACAAAGGTCATAGTGACGATCCTGTGCCCGTTTTGGTTTCAGGAGATGCTGTTAGAAAGGACGGTACTACAAGATTTACAGAGGATCAGGCAAAGAGGGGAAGAATAGGACTTCTTTCTGGCGCCGATGTAATAAAGACGGCTGTAAATATTATCAAATCTTAAAGGGCAATATCTCTTTTGACAAGATTATTTTTGACACAGTGTTTTTGAATTGATCAGTGTCAATGCCATAATATTTTCCTGTAGAAAATGAAAGCTTTTCCATTGCCCGGTTCATAATAGATATACAAATATTGTTTTCATTTTTTTGGTAATGGACAAGTGCAGCTGCTACAAGTATAATACCTTGTACTAGATCCTTCTCTAATTCAAATGTGTTTTTCCATACACTTTCTAATACTTCGTGACATTCCCAATACCTTTCAAGATTAAAAAATTCCTTGGCTCTCTCAATAGCATTTTCTTTTTGAAAATTTACTTCCACAACCTGTTTTGCATCCTCAAGAGAACCGATGATGGAAAGTTTCTCAATTACTGTTCCTAATTCTTGCTTGTTTACTGATACATCAAATTCCAAGTATCTACTTGATACACGCATATCACGAACAATTACATTCATCTCAGACGTTAATTTATCGGCCTTAGCTAGCAGTGTGTGGGCATCTACTGGATGAAAAGAAGAATTCTTCAGATGAATCATAAATCGGTCCATATGTTTACAGTGATTGTAATTTCTTAAATTTGTTAGGAAGAACCGTTAAGATTTATATGAACTATTAAAAGGACTTGGAATACATGTCCATGATAGAAGTCAAACGTGACATAAAGAATCCTTTACTATCGAGAAGAGAGATTACATGCAATTTCAATGGACTTGCAGGCAGGCTCAAAAAGATTGAAGCCATAGACATGATATCAAAGCATTTCAATTTGGAAGGAAAAACAATTGTTCCAATAATCTTGAAAAATGAGACAGGCAGACCTGTAGTGTCTGGTATTTTTTATGTGTATGATGATGAAAAAATCGCTAGAGAGCATTTGAAAACAGCTGTTTTCAGCAGACTTGATAAAGCAAAGGCAGCAGCAACAAAATCTGAAAGTGCTGCTCCAGATTCATCGGCAGAACAACCTGAAAAGCCAAAGGAAGAGAGCAAGTGATGGCAGGAAAGAAAGGATCCAGCCCCTCAGTCTACAAATACTATAAAATCAAAGGTGAAAAAGCAGAAAAAGTTAGGAAACAATGTTCAAGATGTGGTAAAGGAGTTTTCATGTCAGAACACAAAAACAGAAGAAGTTGCGGCAAATGCGGTTTGACCGAATTTGTCCAGTAATTAATACATCTTCTTTTTTCTCAGACGCAAGGCTTTTTGTTGTATCTGTTCCAGTTTATGTAAAAGAACATCATCGACTTTGGTGCTTGCTATAATATTTGCTGGAATTTTAATTATATTGGTATCCAATGAAATGTTAATGACTGGTAGTTTCTTCTCTATCCAAAGTTTAATTACTTTATCTTCAAGTTTATAATCTCTAAATCCTTCTGGAAATTTTTTTGTAATATGAGCCAACAAAGTTGTGTCCTCAAATACTGCCCTGGGTTCAAAAAGTCGGGTAGAATCTGAATAACCACTCTCAAACAAGTTGCTTGTCAATTCGTCTGAAATAATGTTCATCTTGGCTATCCTTTGAATTAATTCCAGATAATGGAGAAATTCGTGAGCAAGAATAGCATGAACCGTTCCTTTGAGTCCAAACGCCACCAAGGGACCTGCTATCTGGATAATGATATCTAATTTGTTATCTGAAATTACCGGTACTGTCCTTGCAAATAATATCCCATAATCAAATCCGGTGGAAGGTTGTGAAATTAGTACAGAGGGTTCAACATACGCAACAGGAAAATTAATCCCTGATGCCTTTTCAATCCGCTTTATCCCAGACAGTATAATCTCGAATCTATCGATGATTAATGAATGAATTTTGTCAGGTATTAATCCATTTTTGTAAACCTGATGAACTCTAAGCAAAGGATCCAATGGAACAAGATTGAATCTGAGTATAATAAAAGGTTGACATGAACACAATTTGCAGAAAAACCTAATAACTTTGTGACATGTCTGTCATAACTTAGAAAATTTTAATTTGTGACAGAAATTTTGAGGAAATCAAATGTCTTACACTTGCAAGTGTTTTCCAGCAAAACACTTATGTTTGGCTCAATATTTGAACCACTTACAAATCTCTTGAGTGGGATTCCTCCATCCAACTTTAAAAGGATTGTAAAAGCTTTAGTATCAATTTTTTTTATTTTTACATCATAGATTTTTTTTTGACTTTTCCATTCTAAATTCTCGTTCACAGAAACATGGGCATCTTTAAGGCATCCTAATACTTTTAATGCTTCAGGTCCTACTTCTCGTTCTGTCTCCACATCTAACAAGACCTCGGTTCTAAACTTTATAATTTCAGTAGGAATTTTTGGTATAATTCTAAGATCCAAAATTGAGACTCCACCAAGAGAGATCTTTTTTGATAAAGAAATATTTCGTTTATGTGGATTGGTTAATTTGATAAAGAATGGCCTACCTCTCCCCAATACTAGACTAGATTCATCCTCGCTTCCTATCCAGGTAATTTTTGCTTGCTGAGCACCAAATTTTTCAAAAAGGAATTGTGCCATCTTTCCTTCAACACTATTAAATTCTGAGATTCCATGAAAATCGCAAGAATAACATCCTTTTCCAGTGCACAGGTCACAGCATTTTTGTTTTTGAGGAATACCTCGTATTGTTTTAGTGTATCGACCTTGAAGAACCAATGCCTTTGGTTTTATCTCAATGTTTTCTTTCTTAAAATCAATTGTAAAAACTAAATCAGGATTATTATAATCAACCTTTGTGCCCGTCCTTCTTCCAAATCTCTTTCCAATCTCCCGAGTTATATCGCTCTTTATACTAGCAATGCCTCGGAGTTTTAACTTTGATCGAATTAAATCATCTCTATCCAAAATCGAGGGTTGAAGAATTGAACCTACAAGAAATGTGGAGAATTCATAATCTTTTGAAATAGCAAATATTTTTTTCAAGAAAAAATCCATTTGTTCCATCAAAGTCTTACAAATGAAACATGATTTGGGCGTACTTTGGTTCATTATTTTTCTAATTTTCGCTCCAAGATTCTTATGAGAAATTAGATGCAATCGAGAAGCAAACATTCGCCCCAAGCAATAGTCACATAGATTGTATTCCCTTAAAATTTCTATACTATCTTCAATTACAGCAGTAATCCTATTTTTCTTCAATCAATAATTCATAAATAATAGGATGTTTTATGCGTAATCTTTGATCTCACCAAGGATACAATCGTCTACAAGTATCTTTTTCCTCTACAGTGATTGCTTTTGTGGGACAGGTCTGTGCTGCGTCCAGTATTTTTTCCGATTTTGCACCCTGTTCGTTTATAACCCTTGATTTAGGATTTACCCTAACATTTTTTTCCACATGGAATACGGATGGAGCAATAGTCTCACAACTACAACATGCAATACATCTACCAGGATCGACATTTACTGAAACAGGTACATCTTTTTCTACCTGCACTGGATCGTTTTCAACATTTCCTTCGGATTTTATCCTTTCATATGATTCCCAAAAAAAATTTTCATAAAATGCCCAAAAGTCCTGATATTCGCTTTCAGCATATTTTGTATATTTCTCCCAATTGTTATTTGATGTTTTATCTGATTCTTTTGCTCCCCAGGAGTATTTTCTTGAACTGAAGTTAGAACTTCTTTTAGCATCATTCTGGCTATTTGATTTATGAGATTTCGTTCCAATCGTCTTCTTGTATTCAGTCCTCAAAGTCTGGTAGGCCTCAGTCACTAGTTTGAATTCTTTACCGTCAATATTTGAGGTATTCTTGTCTGGATGAGATTTTAAGGCAAGTCGCCTGTAAGCAGATTTCACTTCTTTAATAGATGCCCCGTCTTGAAGACCCAATACCTTGTAGCACTGATAAGTATTCAATAATATCTCACCGTTGAACTATCTTAAAAATTTTGGACATTAAGATTAATTTTCTATTAGCCAAGACCCATTTTTCTCAACATTCCCTGCATTTGCCTTCCTTTTGAGGCCTTCATCATGGTTTTTGAATTCTTGTATGCCTTTAAAAGCTCCTTTACCTCATGTTCCGGCAGGCCGGATCCTCTTGCTATTCTCTTGACCCTAGAAGCATTTATCAAATCAGGATCAGATTTCTCGTCTTTATTCATGGACTGGATAATATATCGCCATTTTTCCATTCGATCTTGTTGTTGTTCTAGCTGGTCTTCTTTTACCATTCCAGAAAAGCCTGGCATGTTTTCAATGATACTTCGCAGTCCTCCTGCCCTAGTTGCTTCCTCTATCTGAAAGTAGAAATCTTCCATGTTCATCTTTCCATGTGTTATTCGCTTTAGTCTGTCTTCATTACCTTCAGTCTCGAGTCTTTTTGCCATATCAAGCAAAGCTTGAATGTCTCCCATTCCAAGCAACCTCCCAACAAATCTTGTAGGAGAAAACTTTTCAAGATCGTCAATTCTTTCTCCCGTGCCAATGTACATGATTCGTGCACCTGTTGCAGCAGCAGCTGCAAGAGCCCCACCACCTTTGGCACTGCTATCTAATTTAGTAATTATAATTCCACCAACTGGAACTGTCTTGTGAAATGCCTCGGCTTGATTGTAGCATTGTTGCCCGATGGTTCCATCAATTACTAATAGAGCAAGATCAGGATTAGCTACTTTGCTGATACGTACCATTTCATCCAATAGATCTTTCTCTTCCTTATGTCTACCAGCAGTATCAACTAACACAACATCAAAATTTAATCCATCAAAGTGCTTCAAGCCATTTCGAACGATTTCAGGCGAATCGTTTTTACCTTCTTCTCCATACACTTCCACGTTTGTCTTTTCGCACATTGTCTTGAGTTGAGTAAGTGCTCCAGGCCTATACGTATCAGCACCAATAACTGCAACTCTGTAACCTTGTCTTGTCATGAGTTTTGCAAGTTTTGCGGTAACTGTAGTCTTGCCACTGCCTTGAATTCCAAGCATCAATACTCTATTCATCCTCCCTGGCTGGAATGAGAACTGATCTTCTGTTCCAAGAAGCCTTGAAAGCTCATCATAGAGAATTTTTACAATATGATCCTTCCTAGAAAGTCCTGGAGGAGGGGTCTCATTAAGAGATCTTTCTTCCAAATTCTTTGTGATTTCAAAAACAAGTTTTACATTAACATCAGATTGTAATAGTGATCTTTGGATATCTTTTGAAAGTTCCTTGATAAGGGCCTCGTCTATCCCCGAAGAGTTTACAATTTTTTTTAAGGCTGACCTCAGGCCATTTTTTAGACCGTCTAGCACTATTGATCTAGATAGCTTCGGTTATTTCAAATCTTCCTCTATAGCCATCCCAAATTTTATTTGCTCGAATTATTTTAATCGGTGAAGAAAATAGTGGACAGTCAGTGACAAAGGTTTCTGCCTCTCCTCCCTCAAAAGATAAGTTAAAACCGTATTCTTTTGACAGAGCATCTAATTCTTCAACGTCTTTCATTGTTATTTCTCTCCCTAACCATGTCTCATCAAAACCAGAAGAGGATACGCTTGTAATAATAAATCTAAATTTACAATCCAACAATTCTTGCATGTAGGTTTTTTGATCAACATGCCATAAAGGTGAAAATACTTTAAGATTTAGATTATCGGCAACTTTTTGAAAGGAATTTCTCTGATAATCACTAAATAATCCCCCATGAAGGATTCCATCTATACCAAAATCATTCTTGCAGAGCTTTAACATGTTCATTAATTGTTCAGTTTCTGCATTTTTATCATAACTAGTAGCCTCAGAAAGAATCTGAGGAATTTTCATCGCCTTTGCTTGTAAAGCAGTATATTTCATGTTAGGATAATGTAATAGAAAGCTTTCGTCAGAAACTGGCAATAAAGAGACAAGACATTTAATATGATGCCCATCGATTCTTGCTTTGTATATTGCAAATGTACTATCCTTTCCACCTGAAAAAAGGGATGCTAACTTCAACTAGAATTACAGGCATGTTGAGTTACTTAATTTTTTTCAAGTTCGCTTATACGCTTTAAGCATTGAACACATAGTGAAAGACTGTCTTTTGAAATAATTTCGATATCAGATGCCAAGCAAACATGACAAAATCCTTTCATATATTTTCTATATATAGTGGACAGTATAACTTGTTCTAAGATTAGAAAAGCCTGGATGCCTCAAAACTCATAATTTTCATCACGATATCATTTGGCTTTTCTCTTCATCATCAGCATCCAAACTAACTTTTGATTCTTACTATAATAGTTCTATCCATTACTTTCCAGTACTCAACATCTTGACCTTGTGCGACTTTATCCTTTACTTCATCTTCAATTTGGTTGACGTCGAATACCTCAAATGACTCAGAATCCATAACTTGGACACCGACGTCAGTTTTTGAAATTATGGAACCCACTCTCTTGTCTATTAATGGGACTTGAACCTGAGCACTTACTGGTGAGACATGAGGATACTTTTTTTTATCAAATATTCCAACTGCCACTATTCTTGCTTTTGCTGCTCCATGTTTACCTGGCTTGCTTGTGTCGAATTCCACTATTCTACATGGTTCTGAGTTTGGACTGTCCACAGGAAGGAGTATGTATGAACCGATTTTTAGTGAACCAAGCTCAGATGGTTTACTCATAACCAGAACAGAATTTAGTAGAGTATATAACTTTTTTACTGTTGTTCATACAATCTAGATTATCCCTCAGAGCAACTTATTTTATTTTTTCTATTACAGATAGATTAAGAAGTGTAGTCATTCTAATGCCTTTTCTTTGTATCTCTTTTCTTGTCTTCTCGCAATACTTATTGGCAGATTGGTGGCTGTTGTCACTTGAGACTTCCAAAACTACCAGTTTGTCCCCATATGGAAAAGTGAATTTTGGATTTTGTGTGGTAGATAACCTAAGATTACCCATCTCTGCTCGTCTTACTCTATTTCTCTTTGCAACAATTAAAGCAAGATCATGCAGATCAGAATCTGAGTTGCAATATTCAAGATAGTAGACGGAAATGAGATTTAGCTTCTCGTCAGATAATCTTTCGAAAAATTCGTCATTGCGTGTGAAAATGAATGTGGGTTTTTCCTGCTTGAATTTTTCGATTTCTTGTAATGTTTCTGAATCATCTTTAAATCTTGCTAGCAGGTATGTATTTGTGCGTGATGGAAAATACGCGTTACCATCTTCTGAAAAAGTTGCGGTTACAAAATACATATTATCTACATGGTCGGATGATTCTAAAACTGCTTTTAGTTTATTAGAAGAATCATTATGCAAGTAAGGTGCACATACATAACCACCTTGTGAATTCATTGACCCTAACACGTTATCGAGATCTATTAGCTACTTATATGTAATTTGGTTTTCGAAAATTTTGTCTATCACAAATTCAATTCTTCGTATTGTATCGATAGTTATTTAATACGAAAAAAGAGCCTCAGAATTAGTCCCACGCTAGCTCAGCCTGGTAGAGCTTCCGGCTGTAGTGGTTGGCCATCGGCTAACCGTCATTCAGCCTATCAGGCTTACAGAAACCGGGTTGTCGCAGGTTCAAATCCTGCGCGTGGGACCATATCATAAACTTCAAAAACTCATTATTCTAAGTACAGAGATGCCAGATCAAAGCTGGTCAACTCTGGATGAAATTGATCAAAAAATCATTTCCATACTTGACAAGAATGCAAGAACACCATCAAAAGAAATAGCACGAGATTTAAGAAATTCCGGAGTAAACGTATCTGATCGAACTATTCGAAAAAGAATTGAAAGACTTGAAAAAAATGGAATCATAAAAGGTTATAGGGCCATTCTTAGCGGGTTGTCTACAACTGATCAATTTGAGGCATTATTCCTAAAACTAAAAGTTACAAAATCTATTGACTCTATGATAAATTCTGTAAAAAGTTTTGTGAAGACTCTGCCAAGCTACCTTTTTGTTGCAACCACGGAGGGGGATTGGCATATGATTATTGTTATGAGATTAGAAGGGACAGAGAAAAGTCTCTCTTCAAGAATAGTAGAAAAATTCTCAGATCAGGTTCTAGATTATAAAATTAATGGAATCTATATTAAAGATGTAAACCTCCTCAATATGTCAATGCTACTTCTTACTTGATTTCAGATAATTTTGCGGTTTCTAATGCATTTTTCAATTCATTCATAGTAAATGGTTTTTGAATAAATGCTGCTGAACCAAGACCAATTATTTTTGTAACTCTAGGTGTGGTTTTCTCTTCTGCCGTTATTAGTATAACAGAAAGATCAGGTTTTGATTCAAGAAGGGTTCTTGCAACAGCATCTCCTTTGATACCAGGTAAATCCATATCAAGTAACACAATGGGATTTGAAGGTAATTTTATTAGCTTTGAAACCAGTGTGAGAGCTGATTTTCCATCGGTAACCGTCTGTATATCTTCGTATCCTAATTGTTGAAGAAAACCCTTTACCCGCAATAGAATAGCAGGACTATCATCAACAATAACTATTGGTCTTTTTTCATCAACTATTATAGGAGTATGTTTTTTTGCTGCATCAAGTGCTCTCATTGCTTCTTTATATTTACCAGTTCTAAGAAAACATCGAGCGGCACATTGATAAGCATAATTTGACTCTGGGATATCTTTTTTTGCTAGTTTAAGGTAAAATTTTGCCGCTTCCGAAAGCTCGTCTTTTCCGTCTTTTCCTTGGAGTACCTTACATTCTGAAGCTAAGATGAGGTATAATCCAGCTTTGTAATTCTGATTTTTCATCTCTTTTTGTGCAAGAGACATCAAAAGGTTATGCGCTGCGGAATTCTGGCCACTCCTTAGATATGTACATGCAAGATCAAATTTTTCTAAATTCTTGTCCAATCTTGAATATATGCATAATCATCGTACAATATTTGGTTTTGTGTGATGGGTAAACTTCTTGACTTGAATTGGGAAAAGTGTAGATAATACATGTATTATAAACAAAGATAAAATATTGTTTAAATGAGTCAAGTGAAAGACACAGGTATTTCTCAACCTCCCGTGAATATACTATTTAGTCCAATAGAAGTATCAAAGAAAGATGTATGGAATATAGATATAATACGAATTCTAGAGATTTTAATTCAAATTCTTAATCAGAAGGATAAGAAGGACCTGAGGGTGGCCGGGATTGCCGCTTTGTCTTCTGCATTGATACACCGAATGAAGGTGGAAAGTATATTTGCATTGCAAAAGGCTGCTATGGAGAAAAAACCACTCAACCAAAGAGACGATGTAAATATAGAAATAATCAATATGCCATACAGGCATGAATCCACCTATCCCGTTACGTTGGATGAACTGTTAACAGTTCTTGAGAATCTCATAGGAACCATTGCCAACCCCCGTTCAAGCAAGAGGCAAATTGAATTCGAGCCTGTAGAAGTTCCAAATTTTGATGATTATTTCATATCCCTTGAGAAGATAATTGGTCAATATGAAGAGCTGATAATGAACAAGATAAGATCAAGAGGTTACGATTCCTTCAAGAATATCGTTTCGGGCCTTGAACTCATAGATGTTATTAGATCTTTTTTCGCAATACTCTTTTTAGCACGAGATATGAAAATAGATCTAGAACAAACAGAAGATGATATAGTAGTTTCCCTAATAAAATAGAATTTCACAACTAAATCAATAGTCAGTAGGAATTTTGTTTAAGTATGTTACAGCATACCTTGTCTTAGATGGTAAGGGTTGAAGATGATGAAGCGATGGCAAGATTGGAAGCTGCGCTATATTCTGCAGGTAGACCCTTAACTATGGAGGAATTAATAAAGGCGTCAGGAACAGAATCTAGAACAAAAACTCTGGCGCTTATGACAAATCTTGTAAAGAAAACTAAATCGATATTCAAAGCTATAGAGGTGTCTAGCTTACCTGACGGTTCATACGTGTTTCAACTAAAGCCTGAATTCAATACGGTGATCAGAAAGTATGCATCAAAACCTCTCTTGCCTACAGCTACACTGAAAACATTATCATATATCGCTTATATGCAACCTGTCTCTTCGAAGAGGCTAGTTGAGGTACGAGGATCTGGCGTATATTTGCATCTCAAACTTCTCCAACAATTAGATTACATTGAACATCAAAACGTTGGAAGGCTTAAAATCTATACCACTACAGAAAAGTTCCAAAAGTATTTTGGCATTCAAGGGGACAAGGACCTGCTCAAACAAAAACTGTTTACAAAGGTAAGGAGCTCAAACCAATCACAAGATGTGATGCCACTAACACCAAACGAACCTATATCCCAAGTCAATTAATCATTTTATACAACTGCCGCAAATATTGCAAGGATTCAAAATTATTTCTAAAAGAATAATCCAGATGACACTTCATACAAGAGGTTTTCTAAACCTATACTTTTTAAGAACCATTGTAGATAAAATTGTCAAAGCTGCAATCCCCAAAATTAGGTATGTCATATTAGATGAATCAATAGATCCATTTGATTTAATAGGATCTTTGGAAGATATTCTATATACTGCTCCGTCGGACAAAGAAACTATATACAATAAACCATCCGGACCAACAAGTACATCGGATATACATCCGAATCCTGTTCCAAATATTATTTCATCCATCGAATCTCCTCTGTTGGCAATATTGTTGGACAGTTGTGGTGAATTAAAGATAAAACCATCTCGGTTACTATTCAATTCAAACCTGTAGAGATTTCCATTGTTACAATCACCAACAAAGAGACTATTTTTATATTTATCAAATTGTTTAGAAGTGGTAAAGGCCAGGCCTGTTGGAGCTACAGTCTGTTCCCAAGTAAATTTTGGATCTTGATAATGATAATCACGGATTCTATCAAGCTGTTCTGCTTCACTCTTATTTGCTGGACCTGTTATAACATCCCAGCCACTGTTAAAGTATGGCGTGACCATATTGATCTCATCATTTACATCAGGTCCATTTTCTGTATCCCAAAGCTTTCCTGTAATTGGATCTACTGTTAGACCAAAGCTGTTTCTGATACCTATGGCATAATATGGTCCAGTTGGAGAAATCCTGAAAATAACACTAGTATCATCAGGTTCGCCCGTAGGATGGTTCTGCAACCTTCCGAAATGTCCGGCATCTCCTACCACAAGATATACAGACCCATTTGAATCAGTTGTCATTGCTCCACCATTGTGATACGTTTGTGTTTGAGGTAAATCCTTGATGAGGGTCTTGTTGATCAATTCTCTCCCATTCCAATCATAGCTATAGACTCTCTTGGCCAATGCTGGACCGCCATTGAATGAGGATGCTGTAAAATATAGGTATACTTTAGTGCCTACAGTAGTAATTCCAAGCATCCCTTGTTCACCAATACTTGTTACATTCTCATGAAGTACCGGTTTTGATTCTTGAATACCGTCTCGGATTAAAATTACATTACCTGAGGTTTTTTCTAAAAGAAGAATATCATTTCCCTCAAAAGCCATTGTAGTCGGAGAACAACATATTCCTCCAATATATTTTTGAACAACAAAATCATTATCTTTTATGCTTGGTTCAGAATATGCCGGCACGATTACAAAAATTAACAAAGCAAAAATTAACAGCAGGTTCTTCAATTGATATCTGATAAAAACACTCGTTATTAAATTTCGTTTAAGAATTAAAGGACTAAAATGTAACTGCTTTTGTTAGGAAATTGGTTATCACAATTATTAAGACTCATAATACACTAGAATGATTCAAAATAAGCAATTCAAAAATAAGTATTAAATGGTATAAATTAGAGTTATTTTAATGAGTTCATATGAAGAAATCAGTGGAAAATCTTGCGACAAGTAAGATAACAGGTGGAAGAAGATATCCTCTGCGCACGCGAAGAAAGTACGAGATAGATAGATACTCTGTTGAAACTATTCCAGGTGAACAAGAAACCGTTGTTCGCAAGGTACGAGGAAGAAATAACAAAACTTCTCTTAAGACTACAGATTTTGTAAACTTGTCTATCGCAGGATCAAAAGTTAAGAGAGTAAAAATTTTGAAAGTGTTAAAAAATCCATCAAACAATGATTATGAAAGACGCGGTGTTATTTCAAAAGGTGCAATATTAGAAACTGAAGCTGGTCAGTGCAAAGTCATTTCTAGACCGGGTCAAGATGGTGCCGTTAATGCAATTTCGATAAAGTGAGTTAGATGAAGGATTACGAACATGTCGTAATCTGGCTGGATTATTTCAATAAAACTATTTCAAAAAAAATGGGAAGAAGAGTTTCTCGTGAAAAAAGCATTTTTGATCCTTCATTAAAGGAATTAATTGAAGCTGCAAAAGCTGCAGGATTAGAACTCAAGGATACCAATGATCAAGTTCGATTTCCAAGAAGACCATTTGTAAGATCAGGATATATCTCCCTTGCCAAAAATCAACCAAAATCCAAGATAATTTCCTCTATTTCTGAAAAATTGGTTTCAAGAAGGTCAAAACAAAATATCAAATAGCTATTCTAGCTTGCAGCTAAAGTAATTTTGACAGAACTCTATTGATAACAGTATATTGTGAAGGAAACAATTGCAGGAGGTAGGCGAAGTATTGCATCTAGCAAGTAGCGGCAGGGTCATAATTAGATTATCAAAGTCCCTAAGAGATGGCCAAATAGTCGTAGACAATTTAGGAACTAAAATTGCAAAAGTTTCAGAAATGATTGGTCCTGTTGATGCACCATATGCTTCAGCAGTTCCGATTACAAACAATATCAAAAAGTACATCGGGAAATTAGTTTACATCGCCGAAGTAGTTCCTGCAAAGAAACCGAAAAGATTCAGAGGAGATAGAAAATGACCATAACAGAACTACAAACACATTGTCCAGAGTGTCGATCTAATTTAATTGATGACATTCATAGTGGAGAAAAAATTTGTTCTGGCTGTGGATTGGTCGCAATGGAACAGATGCCAGATTATGGACCAGAATCAAGAGCAACAAATCCAGAAGAAAAGTTGAAAGCTGCAAGGGCAACAGGACAAACTACCTACTCACAGCATGATTTAGGTATTAGAACCGAAATTGCAATGGGTACAAGAGACTTCAGTGGTAGGACAATTTCAAGCGACGTTGCAAACCAGATGTATAATCTTAGAAAATGGCAGACTAGAATAAGGGTTGCATCTCCTAGGGAGAGAAGACTTGCAAACATTCTGTCAAAGATAGGTGAAACTTGTCAAGTGCTTTCACTACCTAGAAATGTAATTGAGAGTGCTTCTATGATATACAGAAACTTTGAAAGCCAGGCGGAGGCAAAAGGTAAATCAGTCTCTTGCATGTCGGCTGCAACGATATACATGGCCTGCAAACAGTGCGATGTAGTAAGATCGTTAGATGAGATCTGTGCTGCTACGGGAAGTACAAAGGAAGAAAAAATGAATGTAAAGCTCACAGCAAAATACTACAGAATGCTTGTAATGGAATTGGGTTCAAAAACAGCTCCAGTCGTTACTCTTGAGAAGTATATATCAAAAATTTCAAATCTGGCAAAACTTGAAGTTCGTGTAGAAAGACTTGCTGCCGAAATAGCAGAGAAAACGGAAGACCATAATCTTGCCGACGGAAAGGCTCCAAATGGGTTGGCCGCTGCATATCTCTATATAGCATCAACCCTTCTTGGGCAGAGCATTCTTCAGAGGGATGTCTCAAGCGTAGCCGGCATCACCGAGGTCACTATACGGAACAGATGTAAGGAGATTCTCACTGCATACAAGATGAGGATAACTTTGCGACCATCTTTAGCCAAAAACTAACCCCTTTTTCCTTTTTTGTTCAGCCTTAGGTTATTCCTAATTTTAATTGATATCGTGTTATATGCATATTTTGAGATATTTCAGTTTTCTTTTCTAGATAAGAAAAATGAGTACAGATCTTTCCCGTCATCTATTTCTTGTTTATAGGTTAATTCCAAGAATGGCAGATCAACCGTAAATACTTGTGAAAATGAAGCGTTATGGAGAGTGAAAAAACGATAAAAGCACAATGTAGAATTTGCCGTGGAAATATGCAGTTCGTAGAAGGAGACATAATATTTGGAGATACTTGGTATCATAAGGGCTGCGCTGAGCAGATAAAACTAGCGCCTCAGGCAACTCGATAAGATATATTCAATAATTATCTAGTGACTTTTACTTTTATAATATTCAGCTGCTTTCTTTATCTAACTTTAGTGATGCAGAGTTGATGCAATATCTCAAACCAGTAGGCTTGGGACCATCATCAAATACATGCCCAAGATGAGCTCCACATTTGTCACAATTAACCTCTACTCTTTCCATGAAATGACTATCATCATTCCGTTTTTCAATATTTGACTCATCAACAGGTCTCACGAAGCTAGGCCATCCCGTTCCAGAGTCAAATTTGTCTTCTGATCTGAAAAGGACGTTGCCGCAACAAATGCATTTGTACATTCCTTTTTCATTGCAAGCATAATATTGTCCAGTGAATGGCATTTCCGTGTCTTTCTTTCTAGTCACAAGATATTGTTCATCAGTAAGCTGCTTTTTCCATTCTTCATCACTCTTGACAATTTTTTCTGTCATAGATTCAATCCTCTATATTGCCTACGTAGCATCTCCCTCCACCACGTTTCATATAGTATTTTTGATGGTATTCCTCAGCTTTGTAGAATTTTGATGCAGGGACAATCTCAGTTACAATTTTATTTTTCAAATTACCAGACTTTTCAAGTGATTCTTTCGATTTCCTCGCAATTTCTTGTTGTTCTAGATTATGATAGGATATCATCGAACGGTATTGAGACCCAATATCAGGACCCTGCCGATTGAATGTTGTGGGATCATGATTGGACCAAAATATCTCGAGAAGTTTTTCATAAGAAACAATCTTAGGATCAAATTCGATCTGGATAGCTTCAGCATGTCCTGTTTTGTCTGAACATACATCCTCATAAGCAGGATTTTCAAAGTGGCCTCCAGTATATCCTACCATTATTGTCTTTACACCCTTAATTCCTCTGAATGCTTCTTCGACACCCCAGAAACATCCTGCAGCAAAAGTCGCTAGTTGATGATTTTTTTCGTGCATGATATTATTTGTCATAGTTCCTATAATTACCTTATTCTAATTTGTTTCAATTGACACAAATTTTTAATCGAATTGAATTTAGAATTAACTTAATTCAGATATGGGCATGAATAAACTTATTTTGCATTTTGATCTGGCTGAATGATTCCAAAAACATTACCTTCTGTATCCAAACATTGAGCAAAGAAACCTACCCCTGGAATTGGCGTTTTTGGCATCAACACTTTTCCTCCATTAGATTGAATCTTCTTTGTAAACTCGTCAACCGACGTAACATCAATTGTATTTGATGTGCCTAATTGACCCGGCATCCTTTTAGACATCCCTCCATTAATACCGGGTTGCTTGTCGTCCCCGGTCTTTACCATCCAATATTCCATAGGACCATTCCACTTGTCAAATTTCCAACCAAACACTTCGCCATAGAATTTTTGTGCCCTTGATGGATCATCTGCTGGTATATCAAAGTGAACAATTCTTGGCATATTTGATATAACATACATTGCAGAATATTTAAGTTTGATTAAAATCTAATTATAAAAATCGCTATTTTTCTACATTTTACTCCAAGTGAATAAACAAATTGTAATTTTTATTTAGATTCCAACTTATACAGATCGATGTAATCTATCAAAAATTTCTTATCTCTTCTATAGAAGCAATATAAGAAATTCCCAAAAATGGAAAATTGTCCTCGCGTTTATATCAAACTCCAAAGAAAAGATATTATCTCTATGAAAAAACAAGTACAATTTGGGAAAATTAAAAATTCATTTTTGCCCAAAATTGAAACAAAGTTTTTGAGTCAGCAAGACACAGTTCTTGCTATGGAAGAAGACGAATGGGAATCAACAGACGAATGGGGATTTCAAATAGAATGAATTTGTGGAACATGCATTATTTCTTATTTTATTAATACACTATAGCAGAGGACATAAAATTGAAATTAGCGTAATGATTCGCCTGAATTATGAAGTTTTTTGAGGTACAAAATTTTGGAGCCACTTGAATTCTGTGATACTTGTTTTCATCGTGGAAAAACTGATCTATGCGAAACTTTCAAGAATACCTTTACTAAAACTAGTCCTCTACATTTTTCGCAGCAAAGAAAACTAGATAGGATTCTTAACAAATTGGACTCTAGACCAAGGCTTATTGATAGACGCTGGGTGTGCATTATCGAGTCCCAAAAACGTAAAGAATTCCTCGATTCTTTATGGGGAATAAATGTTACAGTCCATACCTTAGAAGATCATTTGAGAGTCATTACAAGATTCTACAAGCCAGAAATGAGAGAAATAGGAACAAATGAACAGATAGAACTACTAAATGAGGAATCTTGGGAGGAGTTTAATCCAAAATCACGAAATTGGGATATTCTAATCGTCAAAAAGAAAAATGAAAAATTTCTTGCCAATGCTAATCTCGGCAACATATTAAGATGCAAAGGTCCTGAAGCTACCAGTTATTTCCGAGTGAATTCTGAAAAAGGTTTCAATGTGCTTGTTCCAATGGAAAGACGAGCAGCATATAACATTATATCTACTATTGCAGAACCATCCGTAGCATATTGGAAAACCGATACTACAAACGAACATGGATTTATCGAACAAAAAGAACTACAAAATATTCCTGATGAAATTTCTAATTTCTTGTTAAGATTAGGTACCAAATACAAAAAATTTCCTGAAATAATAGTTTTTGAATATGATGATTTTGACCTTGTGAAGTCTGTGCTAGGTTGTATTAAGATCGATTTACAAAAATCTTCCCAACTATTCAATGGATTATTGGACAAAAAAGCCGATTCAAAAATACTTATTGAAGACATTGCGAAGGAACGTCTTCAAATTCTATTAGATATCGTCACAGAGATGGGTGGAAAAATTAAGAGTGAAAATGATCGAATTACAATTTCAGGAAATCTCGGATCAATAAAACTAACCTTTGTGCAAGATGATAAGAGTGCCCAGGATGGCTCTTCGATTTGGATTTCCATATCAGTACTTGAGGAACCATTAAGATTTGCAGAGATTTTGCGCATGGTAAAGAAGAGGTTAGGCCTTCATGATCTACCTCTTGAAATCATGATTAGTCAACATTGGCCAATAATAACAGATTCAGATTTACAATATGTTCTTCAGTCAGCTATTTCATGGTGGCCAAGCAATCGAGCCTTGGCTGCGAAAATAATTAGTGAAAACAATAAATTTGATAAAATAAAAGAATGGCACTCCAAAATTAAAGAAGGTAAGATTCGATCAAATTTAGATACAATAACACTTGGCAAGATAATAAAACATAAGGAATCAAATCTGACCAAATAGTAGAAAAATTAAATTAATTATCAGGTATGATATAATTATCTTCAATTTCGTGATATCGTCTTGAGCTTGAATTACAGAACACTAGTGATTTTATATGCAAATAGGATAATTATTTGAGGAATAAATTAACGACACTGAATTTAATAATTAATTTAGTGGATTTGATTTAAAATTTTTTAGCAGGCGCAAAGTGTTGATTCTAGGATTTTGTAATAGTGATTTTAAGTTATGAATCCAATTAGAGCAAGCTAATTTTTTGTTGACTTATATATCCAAAAGCGTATTTAGACTTCTATGGCCATACTTGAGATAAAGGATTTACATGTAAGCAGAGATGGAAAAGAAATCCTTAGAGGAGTGAATCTCAAAACTGGTCCAGGCGAGGTCCATGCCATCATGGGACCAAATGGCTCAGGCAAAAGTACTCTGGCCTACACAATTTTGGGCCATCCAAAGTATCAAATTACAAAGGGAGACATTTTGTTAGATGGACAGAGTATTCTCCCCCTTTCAGCAGATGAAAGAGCGAAGAAAGGATTATTTCTGGCATTCCAGTATCCAACTGAGGTATCTGGTGTTGGTTACTCACATTTTCTAAGAACTGCTTACAATGCTCTGAGCAAGTCTTTAGGAGATCAAAAGAGAGAGGTATTTCTTACAGTTAGAGAATTTCAAAATTATCTCAAAAAGAATCTTGACTCCGTTGGACTCAAGCAGGATTTTTTATCAAGATACTTAAATGAAGGATTTTCAGGCGGCGAAAAAAAGAGATCGGAAGTATTACAAATGGCAGTCCTTCAGCCAAAGATATCAATTTTAGATGAGCCAGATTCGGGATTAGATATAGATGCAGTCCAAGCAGTAGCAAAGGCAATAAGCAAAGTCTCAAGTCCTGACGCAACTGTAATAGTAATTACACATTATGTTAGAATCCTCAAATTCCTTGACAAGCTTGACTATGTTCATGTAATGGCTCAAGGTAAGATGATCAAGGAAGGTCCAAAAGAGCTTGCAGACGAGTTAGAAAAGAAGGGATATGCGTGGCTTGGAATACAAGAAACCATTGAACAATAAACTCAGATAACAATCCTGTTATTTCTTAGAACACTAGAATTTCCACATATGAATTCTAGAATGTTAAATTAGAACATGTACTATCTATTTTAGATCTTGATTTCCATAGGTGTTATGATCTTTTTTTTGTAATAACTTTGAATAAATAAAATCTAAAATGTGTTTTACTTCTTAATTCTAATTCTAAAATATGCTTTTAGAAATAATTGAAGTTGATGATTATAGGGCTAGAATACAAGTGGATTTACAAAAATTAGATTTATTTATAACTTTAAAATTAATATTCCATGAAAATAGAAAGAATAATGGATGTTGACGAGAAGTTTGTCAAATCTTCCACCAAACCTGAGGCAAAGTTGATTTTAAGTAGTAATCATAAATTCATAAAGCCAGTAGTCTTTTCAGGATTATCAACACCTCGAATGGGTACGGGATGGAGTATAGGAGAAATTAAATCCTCCGGATTGACCAAAAAACAAATGAAGGCATTGCATCTTGGGATAGATAAATTTAGGAAGACTAAACACGAGGATAATGTAGAGATTCTCAAGAAAATTAAATCAATTATTAGTTAGAGAGAAATATAGAGTTCAAGAAGAAATTTCTCCAAGAGCTCGGATTTATAATACCCTCCAAATTTCTTGAGTAATTTGAATTAAAAAAAAACAATAACACTGTCTAAAATTTCTTACACCATAATAGAAACCCAGATTTTTCTAGTTGTGTATGTGGTAGAAGAAATTCAAGCCAATGAGTTTTATGCAGACTGTATGAGATATTTTGAGGCACTGAGAAAACAAGGAAAACAAGACTTTGGTTTTGAGGACGAGTTTTTCTACACTATGCCAGTAATATCAGAAAAGATAGTTAGCGGCTAAGATTAGATATGTTCAATAATTGTTCAAGGTTTCAGTTATATATTCAGTGAATGAATTTCTCCTTGCAGAGGTATCGAAGCCCGGCCAACCGAGAAGGACTCAAGATCATGGCATAAGAAATCCTTTCCCTTAGGGGTTCGGGGGTTCAAATCCCTCCCTCTGCACCTTACCTAACCTTTTTTCCTTTCTTTGCCTTTGCTTACGATTTGGTTCGTCAAAACCTCGATGATTTTCACCCATAGTTACCTATGCAAGTGTTTATTAGAAAATTTTTCCATTTCGGATAGATAAGAGATGAATAAAAAAATTCCTGGGCCAAATGCAAAAAGAATCATCAATGTCATGAAGAAACATGCATATGATTCCACTTTCATGTATCCCCTTGTAATATCGAGAGGTCATGATTGTATTATTGAGGATGTAGATGGAAACCAATTTCTAGATTTTACCTCAAACATAGGCGCATGTCCTTTAGGATACTCGCATCCTGAAATAATTGAAACATTATCGAAATATTCATCTGTTGGAACATACAAAATTGCAGGTCAGGATTTCTATTGCAAAGAGCATGCAGACCTTGCAGAAAACATTTCCACAATATTACCTATGGGTTTTAAGACAATTTTCATTAATAGCGGTGCAGAAGCAGTTGAAAATGCAATAAAACTTGCATATAGAAGGATGGGTCCACTACCTGGAATCTCCTGTTTTGGTGCCTTTCATGGAAGAACATTGGGATCTTTAAGTTTTACTTTTAGTAGACCTGTTCAAAAATATAACTTTCCCGAATTTCCTGTCAAGAGAATTAAGTTTTGTACTGATGATAATGATGTAGAAATTGATGCTACTGAAGCTTTACTAAAAGAAAATAAAATTGGTTTTATCTTAACCGAAGTCGTTCAAGGAGAAGGAGGATACAATATTGCAAGCAAGAAATTCATAACTAATCTAAGAAGATTTGCAACCCGCTATGGAGTTCCGCTTATACTGGACGAGGTTCAATCAGGGATAGGCCATACTGGTAAGTGGTGGGCCTTTGAACATTATGGCGTTAGACCAGATATTATTAGCACAGCAAAAGCTCTACAGATAGGAGCAACTGCATACGACAAGAAAATGGATCCTGGAGAAAAATCTGTTCTGTCAAGTACTTGGGGAGGTGGAAGCAGAATAGACATGGCGGTAGGTGCAAAGATTATTGACGTAATAAAAAGAGACAAACTTTTGGATAATGTTTCAAAAATGGGCCATTTACTCAAAAAAGGTCTGATGGAAATAAAGTGTAAAAAAGGCGTGACAGAAGTAAGGGGACTTGGAATGATGATTGGGTTAGAGTTTGACACAAAGTCTCGAAGGGACAGGAAAATAAAGGATCTATTCAAAAATGGTTTGTTAACTCTTGGTGCTGGTCAAAAATCATTAAGAATCATTCCTCCCCTAATAATCGAGAAAGAACAGATAGAACAAGGTCTCAACATAATACACCAAGTGTTGGCAAAAAACTAGTATGCTTCATATTTGTTTCCTAGTTCAAGAGCCGCTATCTTTAGTTTCAGGACTTCATTTGCCCCTTCGTAGATTACTATTGCCCTTGAGTCTAGAAAGTGTCTAGCCACACGATTTGTTTTTAGGTACGCGTACGAACCAAATACCTGAACCGCTCTGTTGGCACAATCATAAGCAGCATTTGCTGCATATAATTTAGATATAGCTGCGATCCTATCAGCCTTTTTTCGTAGCAAATAGTATTCTTTGTTTTCTTTATCGAGTTTGGGAAGCCAATCCGTATCTTTTTCCTTTAATCTTTCAAGATAATCATGGAGTTTTTGTCTAGCGTCAGCTGTTCTGTAGACTAGCCATCTTAAGCTTTCAAAGTTTACTATCATTACAGCAATATGCTCCTGGATTAGTTGTTTTTTTGCAAGAGCTGACCCATGTTGTTTTCTTTTTTTTGAATATGTGATAGTTTCATCTAGACAATCTTTAATCATCCCAACTGCACCAGCAGCTACGCTCAATCTACCGTCTATTAATGCACTATATGCTACACTGAGTCCGTTTCCCTTTTTGCCAAGTAGATTTTTCTTTGGAATTGTACAATTCTTAAAAGTGATTTCAGCGTTTTTTACAGTTTGCAATCCCATCTTGTTTTTCATTTCTTCGGCATTAAATCCTGAAGAATCAGTATCAACTATGAATGCAGATATCTTTCCGTCTGGACCTTTTGCATAGGTGGTGAGTATATTTGCAAATGTTCCATTTCCTACCCAGTGTTTTTTACCATTCAAAACAAAATTTCCCCCCTTTTCTTCGAATCTTGTTCTGATAAGAGATGGATCGCTACCCGCATCAGGTTCTGTCAATGCAAAACCCATTATACTCTCACCACTAGTTGTACTGTTAAGATACTGCTTTTTCTGTTCATCATTTCCCCAATTTTGTAAAACCATTTGTCCTATAGATATATGTGCAGAGAAAAAAGTGCGAAGAGAATTTCCCTCTTGTCCAATTCTTTCGAGCGCTAACGCATATGTTAGGATGTCATATCCAAGACCGTCATATTTTTTTGATATTGGGCATCCTAGCATTCCTATTTTTCCAAATTCAGGTACTACTCTGTCGTTTATTTTTTCTTCAAGGTAGCATTTTGTTTCATAATCTCTAACAGATTTACATACATCATCAACTTTGGCAAGAAAAGTTTTTTGTTCTTCAGAAACCTCGAAATTCATATTAGAAAGATTAGCATATGCCATGTTCTTTATTCAATTAACCCCAATAGAATAATTTCTTTAAGAGTTTCTATACTTTTACCATCTGGATCTCTCTCACGTTATGTTTCGAGATATCTTCATGTAAAGTTGCGTGGTCTACGTCTGTAAAAGTTAGATTGCACCTATAACATTTCCACGCTTTAGAACTCACATAACAGTTACGTGATTTTAATTTATAAAGATTTGTACTTTTATTGGAGAACTAATATCTTATTCCATTTTGTTTGAAATATTTCTTAATTTGTGTGTTCTTTCTTGAATTTCCTTTTCCAAAAATGGAAATGACACTAACAGTTTCAATTTATAAATTGGAGTCCTCTTTTAACTAACTTGTATCTATACAGATTAAAAGAGAAAATCAAGAAAAGATACAACAGTGATGTGGCTCATGATTTTGAGCATGTCATGCGAGTTTTGAAAAATGCTCAAAAAATTTCCAAGAAGGAAAAGGGTAACATCAAGATAATCACTGCTGCAGTGCTTCTTCATGACATAGTTTCCTATCCAAAATCTGATCCAAGATCTAAAAATTCCTCATTAGAGAGCGCAAGCAAAGCTAAAAAGATGCTCAGAGGATGTGGATTTAAAAAATACGAGATAGAACTGATTTACGATGCTATAAGAGATCACAGTTATTCAAGAGGAGCTACACCACAAACTCTAGAGGGAAAAATATTACAAGATGCGGACAGATTAGATGCTATAGGTTCGATTGGCATAGCAAGAGCTTTCTCAGTAGGTGGTGCTGTAAGGAGACCTATTTACAACAATAGAGATCCCTTTTGCAAGAGACGTCATCCGGATGATAAACATTGGACACTAGACCACTTTCCTAAAAAACTATTATTTTTAGATAAGACAATGAATACAAGAACTGCTACTTTGGAGGCAAGAAGGAGAATAAGAATAATGAAGGCTTTCCTAAGACAACTAAGAAGAGAAATTTAACCGTAATCCAGGTATCTTTTGAATCTCTTCTCTATTTCTGGGTTGTTTCCAGTAAGAATTCTCTTTAACTCTTCATTGTGACGATTCTTAATATGGATTCTCATTTCCTTAAAATTTTCGTCTTGGGGATATACATTGACGAGGGGATCAATAATGTTATAGTATTCTGCTACCTTTTGTCTAAATTCCTCCTTTGTCGGATTTCTTTTCCGATTTATTCTGAACCAAATTGTTGCCCAGCTTGCTCCAACTACATGTGGTAACAAGTCAAAGGCACGATCAATTTCAAATCCTACACCTTCTCTCATTTCTCAATGAGCGCGTTTGCGGCAATCTTTGAGAAATATGTTACTATCATGTCTGCGCCTGCACGTTTGATGGCGGTAAGAATTTCTAATGTTACTTCCTTCTCATCAATCCAACCTTTCATTGCAGCTGCCTTTACCAGAGCGTATTCTCCTGACACACTATATGCAGATATAGGTACATTGAATTTTTTTCTAGTCGTCGAAATAAGGTCAAGATAGGCAAGTGCGGGTTTTATCATTACAATGTCTACCCCTTCTGCTATGTCAGTCTCAACCTCTCGCATAGCCTCCTTTGGGTTTGTATATGGTAACTGGTATGTTTTCCTGTCTCCAAATTGGGGGGCAGAGTGTGCCATTTCCTTAAAAGGTGAATAGAGAGATGATCTATGTTTTGCGGAGTGGGACATTATAGCTACTTCTGAAAAGCCTGCGTCGTCAAGACCTTGCCTTATAGCTTTTACTTGTCCATCCATCATAGCAGAAGGAGAGACGACATCGGCTCCGGCATTAGCTTGGCTCACTGCTACTTTTGCCAAAGTTTGAAGACTGGAATCATTATCAATTTTATCACCTTTAACTAGACCGCAATGACCCGAACTTGTATACTGGCAAAGACAGACATCTGACATTATTGCAATATTGTTTCCAAGATTTTTTCTTATTTCAGAAATTGCTTTTTGCACGATTCCATCTTGGGCAAAGGCAGATGTTCCATTATCATCCTTGTGTGATGGAACTCCAAAAATCATAATTGCAGGAATCTTTAGATCAGCAACCAAATTTACTTCATCAACGACATCCTTGAGGGGTAGCCTTTCCATTCCTGGCATGGATTGACCCTCTACTTTAGATTTCAAATTTTCTTCGACAAAGATTGGACAGATAAGATCCCTTGGAGAGAGCCTTACCTCCTCGAGAAGTTCCCTAATCTTGCCTGTTTTCCTTAAACGACGTAATCGAAGGTTTGGAAAAGACATTGAACGACGTACTACATTTTAGCAATATAATTTGTTACTCTTTTGTCTTATAATCAAAAAGTTTTATGACTGTTCTCACAACTTCAGAATCTCCTTGTTCAGATGCCTTTCGAAGGTTATTCATTGGCGTCGACATGATATCTTCTACTATGGCTTGTGTTAGTTGGTCAATGATTCTAATTTTTACCTCGTCTTTTTCACCTAGCATTTGAAGCGCTTTTTTTAATTCCTTTATTCGTGATTGATCAATCTCTTTGAAGACATTTGTTACTATGGGTTCCACTTCTATTCTCTTCATTGCTGCTTCTACCACTGGTAGCTCTTCATTAATAATTTTCTCTACCGATGATACCACTCCCATTCGTGTTCTCATGTTCTTATCTACCATTTCAGCAATCTGGTCTAAATTCATCATCTTAATCTTACTTATGACTGCAACCCTTTCATCTACTGTCCTTGGATTTGAAAGATCCATTATTAACATTCCTTCGGTTCTAGATTCCATCGCTTCCCTTACTCTGTCATATGTAACGAGGAAATATGGAGCAATCGTAGCTACAAATAAAACATCAACTGATTTGAAATTGTTTATAGATTCTTCAAACTGCACAGGTTTTCCACCCACAGTCTCTGAAAAAGACTTTGATCGCTCAAACGTTCTGCTTGTAACAAGAAAATTTATGTCTCTTTTCTTGAGGGATTTTGCCACTAAGCTGGCAGCCTCACCTGTTCCAATTAGTAAGATATGTTTAGATTTTAGATCATCAATGTTTTCCTCAGCAAGCTTTACTGCCATGGAACCAATAGAGATGCTTCCTCTTCCAATCCCAGTTGCTTGACGTACACGGGTTCCAACACGGATTGCCTTCTCAAATAAAGTATTAAGACCTGCACCTGATGCTCCAAGACCTTTGGCTTCATTAATTGATTCCTTTACTTGTCCTAGGATCTGTTCCTCCCCTACAACCAATGAATCAAGCCCAGAGGTAAGTTTTAGCAAATGAGCATATACCTCAGAGCCCATACTTGTCTCAAGATTTTCCTCGAATGCCTTTTCTTCGAGTCCAGCCACAGATGCCCATGTCTTTTTTATTCTGTTAACATCGGTATCAAATGAGCGTCCAAAAAGTTCAACTCTGTTACAGGTTTGTAATATGACGCATTCTTGCAAACCAGAATGTTTCAAAAATGATTCGTATGCAGATTCAAGATCACGAAAAGTGAATCTCTCAAGCAAATGAATTGGAGATTTTCTAAAAGTTACTCTAGCGTTGATTATTTCGGTTGTTATTTTAGACCCCCCAACATTTCGCTCACTCTATTCTGTGCCTTTTTTAGATTTCCTTCTTCTATTAACTGTTTAATTTTATTATCATTCATAACACTATAGAGAAACTTTTTCCTCTCTGGAAATGTCAGGATTTTGGATTTTACTTTCCTACGAGCAAAGTCTTGGAGTTTTATTTGATAAATATCCTCCTTCTTTATTAATTTCTTGAATATTTTCTCAGCCTGCAGTTTTAGTTTTCGAGCCATTGCCGGACTTCGTCCCCCAGTAGATATTGCTATTTGTACAGTATCTTGTATGTTTATCACGGAACCAAATGCAAAATCGCTAACTTCTGGATCGTCGGCAGCATAAGAGTAACATCTCATTTTCTTCGCTAGCTCTACGATCTTACGATTTAGATTCCTATCATCAGTTGCAGCAAGTACCATAAATGGTTTGTATTTTTTTAAAAAATCTGCGTTAACCAACCTCATTTTTTTAAACGTGATCTTTTTTTTCTTAATATAATCCTCGATTTGTCTATTCGTAGAATCACTGATTACATGGATTTTGCAATCCTGAGTCAATAATGAATTTACCTTCTTGAGTCCCTCATTTCCTCCTCCTACAACAATTATTAAGTTTCCTTTAAGATTGAGATCTACTATCAACAATTTTTGCTGTCTTGAGATGATATTTATAGATTCCATGAAAATCTAAGGAACATTTTTAATTGTAATGCGGATTCGTTTCTCTTATGGACAAGCTGGATAAGGAAATTCTAAACGAGATTCAGTGGACCTTTCCATTAGTTCCGAAACCCTTCACAGAGATTGCAAAAAAATTTGGGCTTTCAAATCAATTGATTATACAAAAAATTCAAAACCTCAAGGACCTTGGAATAATCAGGCAACTAAGTGCAATTTTTGATACAAGAAGATTGGGATACAAAAGTGCACTTGTGGCGATGGCAATTGAGCCAGATTACCTTGAACAAGTTGCAAAGCAAGTAAATAGACATCCGGGGGTAAGTCATAATTATGAGAGAAACCACGAGTACAATCTTTGGTTTACTCTGGCAGTTCCTCCAGGCTCTGATTTAAAAAAAGAAATTGATAAATTCTCAAAATTATCTGGAATCAAAAAAACAAGGTTACTCCCTACTATTAAGCTCTTCAAGATTGGTGTTAAGCTTGAGATGATAGAAGAAAAGAAAAAAGAGATTAAACCAACTGAAATAAAAAAGAAAATTTCAGAAATAAAATTTGTTGCATCAGATGAAGACAAAAACTTCATTCGTCAATTGCAAAAAGATCTAGAGGTAGTTGAAAGGCCATTTTTGAAGTCGGCTCAAAACCTTGGGATGTCTGAAGAAGAGCTTCTTAAAAAGGCAAAATATTATGAGGAAATAGGTGTAATGCGAAGGTTTGCGGCAATACTGAGGCATAGAGAAGCAGGATTTACAGCAAATGGTATGATTGTCTGGAAGGTTCAAGAGAATAGAGTAGAGCAAGTTGGTGTCAAATTAGGTTCATTCCCTCAAGTAAGTCATTGTTATCAAAGACCAGTGTATCCAGATTGGCCCTACAATTTATTTTCAATGGTACACTGTAAGGAGGTAGTTGAGGCAGAAGAAATAGCAAAACAAATTCAAAAACAGATAAAAGTAGATGAATTCAAAATATTATTTAGTTCTAGGGAGTTCAAGAAAACCAGAGTAGAGTATTTTATGGAACAGGAATTTAACATAGAACCCATTCCTGTCTGATTATGTATCAAGAAACGAGTCTATATTATTTCCAATTGAGTTAAGGAATTACCCCCTAAGGATAACTTGATAGAACTAACTTTGCTTTGGTACATAAAATACTTCTTTCCTGCAGCATTTGTCGCACCCGTTACTCGCAATAAACCTGCTTTTTGAAACCTACGAACCCATCTATATACCTGGGTTAGAGGAAAGCCTGTGGTTGAACATATCTGCCAAGATGACATTGGAGTGTCTACAATATGAGCAAGTATATGAACAGCTTGTTCGTTTGAAATGATTTTTAGAATTGAACTTCCATTTTTGTTCTTATCTAGATTCCTACTCTGAAGTAGTATCTGCACATTTATCTTCAGTCTCTCAAAAATATAACAAAGATGCTTATAGTGCAATCATTTGCAAACATTATTCTGTAAATTTGAATGAAACCATATTTGCATCATATTCAAAGTCTGCTTTTTTTTCAATAATGTCTTTGAGTATTAACCCAAGCACAGTGACATGATATAATGACCAATTTTCTCCCAAATCGTGCTTAACAATAAAAGAATGTTTATTGTCCTTAATGTTATGATTAATCTCTATCGATGAAGCCCTCATTCTTGCCTCAAACCAAGATATGAACAAAGTCAGATTGATATCTCCTTTCATAAATAGTGCAATATCTCTAACAACGTTTTTGCCAATTCGGTTTGCCATGTCTACTATCTCATCCTTGTTCATCTTACCAAATAGTTCAACGATTATTGGTTTCGCAATTGGAATCATACCAACTTTTGATTCGTACATCCCCCACTCAACATATCTCTTGAATACTTGATTGACAAGAGTATTTAGACTGGTTTCCCGATGCTTTGATTCTGAACGAAGTTTATTGAGAACATCATCATCGATTCTAAATGTCATTGTTGAAGTCTTCTTTTTAATTAGATCCATGTTGTTTGAGTTATGGTTCGATGCAATCGGTTTTATTTCTGTCGAACAATATCTAAGCTGTCTGAGCTGACGATTTCAGCTCATACGTAGGCCAATTGTTGAACATTCTAATTATTTCATTTTTGTCTTCTTCGCCTAGATATTTGCCATCAGACATTTGTGAAAACATAACAATCTCCTCCTCACTTACTACAGTTGGCAAAACCGATGAGACAGAGTTTTGAGACAAGATGAACTTGATTGCAAGTTCAGTAATGTTAAGACCGTTCCTTTTTGCAATAGGCATTAGTTGGTCTACCTTCTTTAATGCCTCTTTTACCCAGTCACCTGATCTTACTGAGCGATGGTCTTTATCATTAATCTTTGTATCTGCATTCACCTTCCCAGTCAAAATTCCAGAAGCATCTGGAACTCTAACAAGAATTCCTACATTTTGTTTATCTGCCTCTTCAATTAGTAGGTTTCCTGGATTCTGTTCAAGTATATTATAGACAGTCTGCACTGCAACGGCATTTGTTTTTTTCATAGCTTCCAAACCTTCTTGTGTCCAGCCTATTGCTGGACCCAAGGCAATTTGGTAACTCTTGATGATACCTTCCTTTACCTTCTCATCCAGGAACTCAAACAACTTTGTATCCCGTATAGTTTGAATTTTCGGATTGTGAAGACCATAGACCTCAACATGGTCTCTTTGTAATCGTTCTAAACTTTTCTTCAAAGCAAAACTAGTAAATTCCGTAGTAAACTTCTGTGGAAGTTCTTTATGACCTATCTGTTCGTTTGAATATATATCATAACCATATTTGGTTGAGATTACAATTTCATCCTTCATACCGGAAAATACTTCACCAATTAACTTCTCGCTCTTTCCTCTTCCATAAATATCGCCAGTCTCAAAATAATTAATTCCCAGATCATATGCTCGCTTTAACATTTTCTTGCCTTCATCGTCTTCTATCTTCTTTCCCCACCAATCAAGACCAAGTGTCCATGCGCCAAATCCAATTTCTGATACATTAATTTCACTCTTCCCTAGCTTTCTGTACTTCAATTTACAACTCTCCGAAACTCTGACAGTTTATCTTGAAGCTCTGATTCATTAAGAACAGCTTTTCCACCCTCGGAATTAGCATTTAATTCTATCCAAGATTTGCATCCGTAGTATTCAGGAAGTATTTGGATCTCTAATGGAGGAATCTTGTATATTTTTACAAAAATGGCTTTCATTGGCTTTTCAGGCATCCAATTCATTCTTTCAGCCATATAGGAATCACTCCAAATATGAAATGATGAAAGGTATTCTATCTTTTTTTTTGAAGAGACATCACATTCATCGAGAACCTCAGCATATGATGTAATTAAGTTTGTACCTTCCCTTGGTTTTTGTTCTATTACATCCGCGAGGTATCGATAAAATTGTGATTTTAGAGAGGAATTATCTTGATGCTCAAATGTTGGAAACAATAAAAATTTTCTAGCTTTTAAGCTAAATCCAGAGACTGCCTCAAGTATTCCTCCCTTCCTTAGTATGACTGTCTGATCACCATTTTCTAGCGCTTTTACTACTGTTGCCCATTCCTTTAGTGCTTCCATCAGCCTAAACTCCGAATCAGAGGGACTACCTCCTTTCTTACAGATACAATCATCGGCGTATCAACTGTGACATGCCCGCTAACACGGGTTTCCCTCAAGTCCATTATCAAGTCTTGAAATTTGTGCAAATCATCTGTTTCAAAGGCAAGCATGAAATCTTCATCGTGAATACCAAACGAATAAGTTGTGTTTAGTTTTACTTCGGGATACTTTTGACCAACTGCAATATGTTCCGCCATCATTTCTTTTCTCTTGTCGAGAGGCATGAGATACCATTCACGCGTCTTGATGAATGGATATACAATAACATACTTTTTTTGTTCTTCACCTGCAAGCCATCCATGCATTGTTGGATTTTTTGCATAGATGGACGGTCTTGTACTTGATAGGTAAACATGAGTTGGAATTATATATTTTCCAAATACAGTAAGGTAGAGTTTCGATACTACATCTTGGATCTTCTCGACAGAATCTGATGCAAACCAAAATAGAAACTCGGCATCGTCTCTTAGACCTAGTGTTGAATAAGATCGGTACATTATTTGTGAATTCCGTAGAATGTTTTCAACTTCTTTAGCTGATTCTTCCTTTGCCAAATCCGCCATCCAGCGCCATTTTTGATCTATCTTAAAAAATGAGAAATTGAAAAAGTATCTAGTTTGATCACTCATGTTGACGTAATCCACTATCACCATATTTAAAATCTGATCATGTTAACCGAATAGAGATTTCAAATGGGAGAATCCTCTTATGTTTAGTGATACTTAATTAGAATAGATACAGGGTAAACCTATGCAAAGAAAAACAGTTCTCATTATATCGATTGGTTCAATTTTTGGAGCATTTACTATTGTTATGATTATGATAGTCTTAAAATCTCTGTTTTAGAATAAGCCTAAAAGGAAACCTAAACTCCTAAACTACTATCTAAATAAAGTCATCAAAACACTTATTATTTCATCTTGGAAAATTTTCTTAAATGCCAAACATAGGCCAACTTAACAGGCCACAAAATAAACTTGAACCAGTAGAAGGCGAAATTGATAGTATAAGCGAACCAAGAACAGTCAATCTCAAGAGCGGTGGGCAGGCTCAGGTTGCAGATGCAGTACTAAAAGATGATACAGGACAGATAAAACTCACATTATGGGACGCACAAATAAACATGATAAAAAAAGGATCAAAAATCAGAATCGAAAATGGATATATCACTACATTTAGAGGCGAAAACTCGCTAAATGTTGGAAAGTACGGAAAACTAACTGTTACAGAGTTCTAAATAAATCTAGACTGATTCTTACTTTTTCTCCAATCTACTACGGTAAGTATTATTCCAGATATCAGTATGACAAATCCAATTATCAATAGAAATCCTGCCAAAGCTAAGGGAACGATATTTTTAATAAAAGGCGAATTGGGATCGGTTAATGCCTTTGATTTTTCAGGATTCTCTGTAAACATCATTATCGCGGTTATGGAGTTTTTACCTGTATTTTGTACATTAAAATTATAGGTATCAACCTTTGAGACTTCAAAAGATTTTACAAGGATAGGGTCAGTATCAGTAAACACACCAAATTTGTCACCAAATATATTAGTAATTGTAATCGATGCACGATCATCTTGTTTGTAATCTACGATATGAAAGCCCCACATTAAAGGTACATTAGCAGTATTGACACTGTGTGAGAAGGTGTAAACAGTACCAGAATCTATTGTGACTTTATCAGTTACGTTATCAAACATGCTTTCAGGAGTAGGGAACATATCTTGTCCATTGAATCCGGATTGAATTCTAGGTACAATTGAATATGCTACAGCCATTGATACAACTACCATAATTGTTCCTGCGATCGCTATAATTGGTCCTCGCTTCTTCATTTTAACTGATATATCCCAATTTCTTGTCATGTTGAGACATAGGCAAAGATTCTCCACCAGTTCTTTGTCCCATCTGTTCCTCAATTGTCTTAACTAGTTGCTCTGTATCTTTTGCCTTCTTTATAATGCCCGTCAAATCTAGTTTCAGATCCATCATCTTTGCTAATGTTTCAAGAACAACTTTTGATGCTTTTGCATCTACTACATATCCTGATGTTTCACCTAGCAAACAAACTCCCGTTATCCCTTTCCTTTTTCCAACTCCAATAAGCAAACCATTCATTCCGGTTATACTACCACTACTCATTGTAGAAACTTCGTTCTTCTGAAATTCTT
This sequence comes from uncultured Nitrosopumilaceae archaeon, assembly GCA_964538845.1. Classification (GTDB taxonomy): domain Archaea; phylum Thermoproteota; class Nitrososphaeria; order Nitrososphaerales; family Nitrosopumilaceae; genus Nitrosotalea. Next base: position 43,523 of record CAZIHN010000001.1, read on the forward strand.
TTACAATTTCTTGTGATGTGCTAGTACCATAAACTTTTTGAGTTTTAGAAAAAGTGCCGGTTATGTATGCTGCCAATGTGTAAATGGTTTTTACGCCAAGTTTTTCACAAATCTTTGTTATTTCCTCTGCCATCTCGTACTCACTCTCAGGAGTTACAGGTTGTGCATCACCGCTGAGTAGAATCAAGTCGTTTGATTTACCTTTACAATAATACAATACATTTTTCATCAGATCAGATGTCCCATCAGATTGGATTAGAATTTGTGGAGGGAACGATGATGAAAATATATTAGCAAAAGGGACAGCGGCCAATTCTTCAATGAGATGATCAACAGCAAGTTTACCTACATAACCACTTCCTGGTAATCCACAAATCAATGATGGATTTTTCAGCTTTGGCATCTCAAGAATTTCGATGATAATTCGTTGAGGAAGTGACACAGGGTTACAAAATTATTCATTCAATATTAATTAAGCGTATGATTACTTCTTACGTTTTGAACTTGATGATTTTTGTTTTGATCTTCTTTTTGATACTTTTACCTTTTTCTTTGCTTTAGATCTTACCTTTTTCTTTGTTAATTTTCTTTTGGTTTTTGTTCTCTTTTTCTTAATTTTTCTTGTTCTGGTTTTTGTTTTTTGATTTGTTTTTTTCTTCTTTTTTCTCTGAGAAACAAGTTGAGCCAATTTCTTTTGTGCTAATTCAAGTACTCTAACGGCCGAAGTTTCACGTTGTTGAAGAGATTCAACCTTAGGCCTCAGTGCATTCTCTTGTTTTGTACTTGTCCTTAATTGATCAACTAATGCAGGTTTTGCCTGAACTTGGGCCTTTAACTGCTTTTCTATCTGAGCCTTGTCCCTTTCACAAGTCTCGATTGTCTTTACTAACCTAGACTGAGTTGTTTCTCTTTCCTTTATTTCAGCACCAAGTTCAGATATTTTTTGATCAAAATACTTTAGGTTTTCAACAGATGATCCCGCATCGTTTTGGGAGCCATATTCACTTTGTTGGCTGGCTTGGTCTCTGGCATCTTGTTCATTTTTTAGCCTCTCCTCTGCTAAAGCCCTAAGCCTCTCTATACTTTCCCTTTGTGATAGGTATTGATTTAGCAACTGTAGCACTCTGTCTTTTTTTCTTGTAAGGTCTTCTCTTTTCCTCTCTATCGCAGATAATCTAGATGATGACCTCCTTTTTGCAGACAGTGTTTCTTTTAGCATATTTTCACTTTCTCTTCGCAATTTAGCTATCTCGTCTTTTCTTTTCTTATATGACTTGGTAAGTGTCACAAGCGATCCCATGCGATTTAGAGTCTTTATAATCGGTTAAGTTTAGATTATGATCAGTATTTGACATACAAGTAAATATTTTTAACATATTTTCCATGTTTTTTCTTAAATTTAGATCGAATAATCTAACCAAGCAGATTTTATTTGGAAGGGTAAGATAACATGTATGGATTTCCACCCTTCAGATCTGCCAGTAATCCAATCATTTCAAATTGATGATGAGCACAAGGCTTCCGATCTAGCAAACCAGATTGTAAGACAAGGATTTTCTTCCCAGAATGGAGCTTTTAGGGTAATTATGACCAAAGAAAAAAGAGCGGCAAAAAAAATAGGTTTTACAATACTGAATGAACTCAATTTAGGATTGAGAAAAACAAAGCAAGAACGTGATGTAAGGTACTGGATCTATAGCCATGATGCGGATCATTATGCTATGGTGTTGATAAGTTCAAAAGTTATGGAAAAGTTAGGTTTTTGAATTGTCAAAGATAAGATCGAGTTTTAGTTTCTTTGCAACAATATTGGAAATTAAAACACCAAAAATTACACCAGATATGACTGTTAGAAGTGTCTCTTGCAATAGATATAGCCTGCTTACAGAAACTACTGCGGGATAAATCCATAGCAGATAACAACCATGAGGAAATCTCCTGGATAAACCATATCCGGCAATAAACGCGAATATCACAGTCCTTACAGTATACCCTGCAGGAAAAATTCCATCAATTGCACAAGGAACTCCAACATCTGCACCTGACTTGATCGGCAAGTGCGCCCCTAGATAATCAATGGCAGGTTTTTCGTATCCAGTATAACATCTCATATATGCCACCACAATACTGCCAACCAAGAGGGAAAGAAGTAAGATGAGACCCAGACGCCTTGTTTTCTTAATTATGAATAGAATAATTGCTATAAAAATAGGGTATAAAATCCAACCTAATTCTGAAAAGACTGCCATAGTAAGATCTAATGGAGTGTTTCCTGCTATTTTTTGAAGAAAACTTTGAAATTCCCTATCTTGAACCACTACTATTTTTGTTACAGCAAGATATGTAAGTACTAAAAAAACTAATAACAAAAGGAAAAAAGTTCTACTTCTTATATCAAAGATCCAATTCTGCAAAGAATTATCCTCCTATTTGCCAATCATATCAATTTAACTGGATAGGAATGATCCATATTAAAGCAGAGTTCTAGGAGATTTCCATCAGTGGTTTTATGACTAAAAGAATTTAACCAGACCTTGAGGTAGAACTGGCGTGAAGATTTTAACATTGGATGATTTTAAAACTAAAGGAAAAACTGTCTTTCTTCGAGTAGATATGAATTGTCCAATAGATCCTGCTACAATGAAAATAATAGAAACTAGTAGAATTCGGGAATCTACCGAGTCTCTCAAAGACTTGGAGGGCGCTAAAGTAGTAATTGGATCACATCAGGGAAGAGTTGGCAATAATGACTATACTGGGATGGAAAATCATGCAAAGGTGCTTGAACAAATTCTTGGACGCAAAATAAAATACGTTGAAGACGTTATTGGCTCAGAGGCTCAGAGGGAAATTAAGAACATGAAAGATGGCGATATAATTTTGCTTGATAATCTTAGATTATGTGCAGAAGAAAATTATGAATTTTCTTCTGCTGATGCGTCAAATACAATAATGGTAAACCGGCTCTCTAAATTATTTGACATCTGTGTCTTGGATTCATTTCCAAGTTCACATAGGTCTCATCCTTCAATAATTGGATTTGCCCATTTGCTCCCATCATGCGCAGGCAGACTGGTAGAAAGAGAGGTTAGAAAGCTAGATGAGATTTTAACTGTAGCCAAAGGACCGCACGTAGTTGTGCTAGGAGGATCAAAGGTAGTCGATAGGCTTGAAGCTATAAAGGAGTTGATACAAAATGGCAGAGCTGACCAAGTTCTTCTTACTGGAGTCATAGCAAATGTTTTCTTAAGAGCTCAAGGTAGAATCAAGTTTCCTCTTGGAATAAAAAGAGAAGAGGAAGTTGTTACCAAGGCTCATTCTTTAATTGGTGAATATCCAGATGTATTCTCGGTTCCTGTAGATATTGCGGTAGAAAGAAATGGCAAGAGAGTGGAGATGGATGTTCGTGAGCTAGTAAAAGGTGATAAAATATTCGATCTTGGTCCGAAATCTGTTGAATATTATCTAAAATCAGTTCAAAGTGCAGGGACTGTATTTATGAGCGGTCCTGCAGGATTTTTCGAGAATGAGAATTTCAAATTTGGTACGGAAAATCTGCTCAAGGGAATAGCTAACTCCTTTGCAACTACCATCGTAAGTGGTGGACATCTTACTGCTGCTCTGAAGAGATACGGTTTGGCAGAGAAGATAAATCACATAAGCACCGCGGGGGGTGCATTGGTACTGTATCTTACAGGTGTAAAACTACCAATGATTCAAGCTTTAGAAGAAGCGGCTATAAGGTTTCGTTCTAAAGAATAGCATTACATTGAGGGTTTATGCAAACCCTTGGTTCCAGTTTACCTAAGAAAATCTCTTGGTTACATGACTTGCATTTCAACTTCTCAACCACTTCAAAGATCTTGTACCATTTCGTAGTGAAATTCTGTGCAATCTGCCTGATGAGTCCCTCATTGTGTAATTGTTTAAAGTATGGCTCCATATCGTCAATAGTAATAGTGCTATCTAATCCAGTGCTTTGTAATAATTCGAAGATTTCATCATTTGTAAACCTCAAATCCATATTGTTGAATTTTTCAAAAATAATTTTTCTAATTTGAAGGGGTATGAGAATGTTCGTCAGGGTCAATCTAGTATAGACCTGATGCTTCTTCCTTTATTTTATCTGCAGATACTGTATCCTTTAGCTTCTCTGATAGATAAGAATAGAGACCAGATTTTAGAACCTTGAGGGACAATAAAGCACACTTAACTCTTGCTGGACCAAGTTCATGTAAACCCAAGTTATTAAAAATGTCTTCTTTTGTAAGTTTTTTTACAAATTCGAAATCTTTGCCCATAATAAGTTCAGTAAGCATTGATGCACTTGCCTGGCTTATTGCACAACCTTTGCCAGTAAACTTTACGTCTGCAACCTTGTTTTCTTTGATGTTAATGAACATTTCAAGCTCATCTCCGCAAAGTGGGTTACTGTCTCTTTGAGATATATCTGGATTTTCTATTTTACCATAGTTTCTCGGATTTCTATAATAATCCAATATTATTTCTCTGTAAATATCAGCACTGCTTATATCCTAAACAACTCCTTTGCTCTATTAAGCGATGTGATAAAAGCATCCACCTCCTCTTTTGTATTATAGATATAAAAGCTTGCGCGCGATGTTGCTGATACATCTAATCTTTCCATTAGGACTTGTGCACAGTGATGCCCAGAACGAATAGCAATTCCATCTTCATCAATTATTGTGGCAAGGTCGTGAGGATGAATATCACCTAGGTTGAAGGATATGACACCACCTCTTTTTGCTATGTCAGCTGGGCCATATAGTTTCAATCCCTTTATTTGAGATAGTTTGTCCAAAGCATACTTTGTTATATCCATCTCATGTTCTCTTATCCTTTCCATTCCTATTTTCTCAAGATAATCTATCGCTGCTGAAAATCCAATAACATCCGCAATATTTGGAGTTCCAGCCTCAAACTTGTATGGCAGGTCATTCCAACTAGTTTCATACTTGTGAACTTCTCGAATCATATCTCCTCCTCCATTAAATGGAACCATATCTTGAAGCAATTCCTTCCTTGCCCAAAGAACTCCTACTCCAGTTGGTCCTAGCATCTTATGTGCAGAGAATGCAAAAAAGTCACAACCTAATTTTTGGATGTCCACTTTAAAATGAGGAACTGATTGTGCGCCATCTATTAGAACCAGTACACCATGTTTGTGACACATCTTAATGATTTCCTCTGAATTTGTTATCGTTCCCAACACATTAGACATCTGACTAAATGTTACAAGTTTCACTTTGCCTGTTTGAAGATATTTTTCCAAGTGATCTAGAATTAGTTCGCCGTTATCATCTACACCAATATATTCTAATTTTGCTTCTTTTTCCTTTACCAAAATTTGCCATGGAACTATATTACTGTGATGTTCGTATTCTGTTGTTACTATAATGTCGCCCTTGTGAACATTGTGTCGTCCCCATGCATAAGCAACAAGATTAATTGCTTCTGTAGCTCCCCTGACAAATATTATTTCCTCACGATTTTTAATATTTAGAAATTTTGCTATTTTATCTCGTGTATTTTCATATGCGATCGTCGCTTCCTCTGCTAGTTCATGAACTGCTCTGTGAATGTTGGAATTGTAATTTAGGTAATAACTACGAATAGCTTCAATTACTTGAATAGGTTTTTGTGTGGTAGCAGCATTATCAAAGTAAACAAGAGCTTTATCCTTGTGTACTTTACGCTTTAGAATAGGAAAATCATTTCTAATTTCTTCTATATTTATGATACTTGTTTGCAAATTAATTTACCTCAACATAGATCTCATTTTGTTCTATTTTAACATTGTAGATTTTGAGGGGTATTTCTGCTGGAAGATTCATAGGTTTACCTGTTTTTAAATCAAAAGTGGAGAGATGTAAAGGACATGTTACTCCCTCTTCAGAAAGTATCCCAGTTGAGAGATCAGCATCTGCATGGGTACAGACTCTGTCAGTGGCATAGATCTTCCCGTTAAGATTTGAGAGTAGAATTTTTTTTTCCTTGTAATCAAAGTCAAACATTTCACCCTTCTTCAATTGACTTGATTTGCAAGCTCTTATCCATCCAGACAAAATCTCACCGATATTTGTAATGACTTTCAAAGATATCCGCTTCCTTGTATCTTGTTTGCTCAACCTCGAGAATTGCCTTGAGCTGTTCGTCAGTTTTTATCAAAAGATCTCTACCTGCCCACTTAGAATCTATTAGATAACTAATCCATGCTCTTATCTGGTATGACATCTTTCTTGAGAGTGGTTCCAGAAATCCTTCTACTATTATTTTTTGGGCTTCAGATTTACTAAGGCATCTAGAAGACAGATAGAAAAGTTGTTCTTCATCCATCTGTGCTACTGATGCCGAATGTGTTGCTTTGACATCATTTGTAAATATCTCAAGTCCTGGTATTGAATCAGATTTTGCTCCCTTGTCTAACAGTATAGAGTGACCTGCAAGGAAAGATTCTGAATGATGAGCGTTTTTCTCTATTCTTATCATACCTTTAAAGAGAGATTTAGAAGTGTCTTTAAGAACCGATTTTTCTAGCACTCTTCCAATTGTAGAGGGTGCATTATGTATTAGGTTGGAAGAAAGATCGTATGATTGATTTTTATTTCCAAATACTACTTCAGTGTCCTGTGCGTTAGCTCCTTGTCCATTAAGAAAATTATCGACCTTATATCTTGAGAGATATGAACCAAACAATCCAAGATACCAATTCATTCTTCCATCGCGTTCAATTCTTGCAGTTCTTGAAGAGAAATCTACGGCAGACTGATCCATTGCTTGCAGGGTAACCATATCGAGTTGAGAGTTAGGACCCACAGAGATATCCAGTACCTCTAGATACGCTTGTTGATTTGTTGAATTTGGAGCATAAATCTCTTGAACTATTGAAGCTTTGCTATTTTCTTCTCCAATCACTAGGTTACGTGATATAGTTGAGGTAAGATCAGCTGGAAGCGACGATATTATATGAATCGGCTTTTCTAAAACTAGACTCTTTGGAATGTATATGAAAATACCAGAATTGAAAAAGGCATTGTTTAGTGCAATGTACTTGTCTCTCTTAGAATCAGTTTGCTCAAATGATTTTTTTATTTTATTATCATGGTACTTAATTGCGTCTTGAATCGAACAAATTATGAGACCTTTATCCTTTAACTCATTTGGAATATTGATTTTGTTTATACTTGTACCGATTTGTACTATACTGGGATTATCTTCAATTTCAGAGAGTCTATCTTTTACAAAATCTTGAATTGTGCTGTCTGAACTTAAAGAAAAAATCACTTGATTTGAATCTAACTTGTTTGCATCACTGTATTTGTTATACAGGGGAGAAACTTCTTCTGGAAGCTGTTTATAGATTGAAAAAGCGCTTTTTCGGTATTCTCTAAGCCACGAAGGTTCGTTATTTGCTTCCGAAATCTCTTCTATGTGAGTAGAATCAAGTTTAGAAAGTGTGAATGACGACATTTTACATCATATAGCGACAAATCGGCTCTCTAACCGACTGATCCATCCATTTCCAATTTAATTAATCTGTTTAGTTCAACTGCATATTCCATTGGTAATTCTTTTGTAAATGGCTCAATGAATCCATTTACAATCAGTGTTAGTGCTTCTTCTTCTGTAAATCCTCTTGTCATAAGATAGAATATTTGTTCATCTCCTATCTTACCGACAGTAGCCTCGTGAGTTACTGTGGCGTCTTCTTGGTTAATCTCCATGTATGGATATGTATCGGTTTTTGAAATGTCATCAAGGAGCAATGCATCACATCTTACTGAAGCCTTTACACTAGTTGCACCTTTTGCAACGTGAAGTAGACCTCTATATGTTGTTCGTCCGTTATTTTTGCTGACTGATTTTGAGGTAATCCTAGATGTTGTGTTCGGAGCAAGATGAACCATTTTTGCCCCTGTGTCTTGGTGTTGATTCTTACCTGCGAATGCTATTGAAAGTGTTTCGCCATGTGCACGTGGACCCATAAGATAAATTCCTGGATATTTCATAGTTAATTTACTGCCGATATTACCATCAATCCATTCCACACGTGCACCTTCGTATGCATATGCTCTCTTGGTAACAAGATTATACACATCATTGCTCCAATTTTGAATTGTAGTGTATCTCAATTTTGCATTTTTCATACCAATCAGTTCTACTACTGCAGAGTGCAGCGATTCAGAAGAATATACAGGAGCGGTACATCCTTCTATGTAATGTACTTCAGATCCTTCGTCTGCAATTATCAATGTTCTTTCAAATTGACCAATATTCTCTTTGTTGATTCTAAAGTATGCTTGTAATGGTAATTCCACCTTAACACCTTTTGGTACGTAAATGAACGATCCTCCACTCCACACTGCACTGTTAAGTGCTGCAAATTTATTATCCTCAGGAGGAATTACTTTACCAAAGTATTTTTTGAAGATTTCAGGTTGTTCTTTTAATGCAGTATCAGTATCTAAAAATAGTACACCTTGTTTTACAAGGTCTTCTCTTAGGTGATGATATACAACCTCTGACTCATATTGAGCTCCTACTCCTGCAAGAAACTTCTTTTCAGCTTCAGGAATTCCTAATTTATCAAATGTTGCCTTGACCTCTGCTGGAACATTGTCCCAATCCTTCTCTGTTTTCTCGGAAGCCTTGGCATAATAATAGATATTGTTAAAATCAATCTGATTGAGATTACCGCCCCAATTTGGCATAGGCTTTTTCATAAAGATCTCATATGAGCGGAGTCTAAAGTCTAGCATCCATTCCGGTTCTCCCTTCATTCTGCTAATTTCTTCGACAACTTCTTTTGATAGACCCTTCTTGCTTGTGTAAACATACATCTCGGTGGAGTTTTTGAAATCATATTTACTATAATCCATATTGAGGTTCTCAGACGTCATTTGTTGATATAACTCCGTTATATTATAAAAAAGTTATACCACACTTCCTACGCGTATAGCGGAGTAGGCTAAGCTAAATAGTAAGGCATACAAATGATTATAACGAAAAAATATCTTGTCTTCTATTCGATAGTTTTGATTCTAAATATTTAGAATGAGAATTGAGATGGGTTTTAACTCCAAACTTTTTCCTGAAAAGTCCATCTCTTGTTTAGTATAAAATTACCAACTGATGCAATTGCAACTGCTAAGAACAATGATATTGAATAATCCATATGTCTTAACTCCACAAGACCATACACAATTAAAAGCTGAAAAACTGCACCTATACCACTAAACCCAAGAAATAAACCGTATTGAATAGTGGTTTTCTTTAGATCAAAATTTCTGTCCTCAAAGGTCCATATCTTGTTGAGAATGAAGTTAGAACTCATTGAGAAAACAATTCCAATCATAGTTGCATAGATATACCATAAATTAGATAATACGGCTCCAAACATGAAGGAGACGAAGTAGTTGACAAGTAGACCTGATGCACCAACAGTATAGAATCTTCCTGCCTTGGACAAGAAATGAACCGAGGTACGTTTTTCGTTTTCTTTTACAGACTTTCCATACCGATATAGTTTCCAAATTGATCTTAGGTAATCTACAGTAACTGAAATATCTAATTTGCTAGAACCCGAAGTACGATCAATAAAATGGTAGGGTATCTCCGTAACCTTTGCACCTCTTGCTTTCACAAGAATCTCCAATAATATTTTGTATCCTATCGCATCAAATTTAATATTATTAATTATATGACGTTTGAATGCAAAGAATCCAGACATTGGGTCCTTGATTTTAATTCCTAGCCCATGCTGTGCAATTTTGGTTGCTCCCTTGCTGATTAATTTTCTCTTAAATGGCCATCCTGAAACGGATCCACCTTTTACGTACCTGGAAGCAACTACAATATCACAATCCGAATTACGAAGTTCTTCTATCATCCTTGGAATAGTCTGAGGAGGATGTGATAAATCACTGTCCATTACAACTACATCCTCACCTCTAGCGCGTTCTATACCCGTAACGATAGCAGAACTTAGACCTCTCTTGTTGTGGCGTTTAATAATCTGAATGGAGCGCCCATTTTCTTTGAATGTTCTAGCATATTCTTCAACTGTATTACTGGTGCCGTCAGGCGAATTATCATCTACAACAATGATTTCAGCATCCATCTCACGTGGAATTGTATTACCTAAAGAATCAAGAATTTTTACGATATTTTTGCGTTCATTATAGGTAGGAATGATTATAGAAAGGGATCTCGAACGATTAGCCAAGATCTTTTTATGGATGGTACTCAACACTAATTCCTAAACTTTTTGATGCCTGACCGTTATTAAAATTGTCTAGTTAACAAAAGCTACTTCTTATAGCTTCTACAGCGCCAGGCACCGTGTGAACAGCAGCAGTAATAGATTTTATACCAAACACCTTCAATTCTTCAGCAGTAAATGGACCTATAGAAACAACTGACATTTTTTCCAAATTTTTCTTAAGGGTTGTTTCATCAAAATCGGATGACATTATTTCGAAAAAGGCTCTAACTGAAGAGACGCTTGTGAATACTATTCCATCTATTTTTTTTTGAGAAAATAGATTTTTAAATTCTATCCAATCAGACAAAGCCCGCGAGGATCTGACATTGTAAAGATAAATCTCCTTTACATTAAGGCCTATCTTTTCAAGTAGTTGAGCAAGGAAGGGAGTTGATGCTCCGCTTCTTGGAATGATTACTTTCTTGCCTTCCGCATTTAAGGTTGTAAAAATCTCTCCTATCCCTACAGATGAAAATCTTTCTGGAATATGAGATACTCTTATTCCTTCAGATTCAAGTGCTTTTTTTGTTTTTGGGCCTACTGCAACTACAATGGTATTTGCCACAGCAAGCTGAAGTTTTTCAAATTTTGAAATTTTTCTTGCTGCATCAAACAACAGTTTAACAGCTTTGGAACTCATAAAAACAGAATAATCCGGATCTTCAATAATTATAGTTTGAAGAAATTCACGTACAATTCCCTCTCCTTTACTTATCAATTCTATAGTTGGCAAGGAAATTGCTTTTGCTTTTGTTTTAGATATCATTTTGATAAATTCTTTTGAATCTTCTTTTGATCTTGTAATGGCAATAACTTTTCCTTTCATCATTTTCTCCATCCAATATCGTCAGAGAGATCTACCACTTTACCTATAATGATTACTGATGGTGGTTTAATTTTTGCCTGACTTATTTTCTCAGAGATGTTCGATAGTGTACCCTTTATCATTCGGTGTTCAGATGTTGTCCCATTTTGGATTACCGCAACAGGGGTATTCTTTTTTAGCCCACCACTAATCAGTTTTTTAGAAATTGTCTCAAGTCTAGAAAGTCCCATCATTATGACTATAGTATCTACTGCCCTTGCCAGATGTTTCCAATTAACAGCTTCTTTTGTTTTTTTATCATCTTCGTGACCTGTGACAAAAACTACAGATGATGCAAACCCTCTATGTGTAAGTGGAATTCCAGAATATTCAGCAGAGCCAATTCCGGAGGTAATGCCAGGTATTATCTCATATTCTATTTTATGTTGCTTTAGATATTCTGCTTCCTCGCCTCCTCTTCCAAAGATAAATGGATCTCCACCTTTCAATCTAACAACATTTTTGACCTTCCTTGCATAATTTACCATT
>CAZIHN010000002.1:0-45210 GCA_964538845.1 uncultured Nitrosopumilaceae archaeon
TCTTTTAGCTTGTACTTCACGTTCCCCGCTATACATCTAGAGGTTTTCGAGGATGTCAGCAGCTAATAATCCTTGCGTAATATGATACATCAAGAATATTTTTGGTTCTCTATTTATCACGAACAACACGTTTTTGATTGTTGTATAATGTTATAATTTCCTCGATCGTTGTGGCAGTTTCGGATGTTTTTTCAAACCTGATTCTTCCAGTAAATTTCGGAAATCTTAATGCTAATCCGCCGCCTTTTCTAATTTTATCTGTAGCCGCTTTATGAATAGGACTGAGAGTTATTTCTGAAGCAACAACCTCAATTACAATCTCTGGTTCGAACCATACATCTGCTTCAAGACCACTCACGATTCTTGGATCTTTTTTTATTGTAATCTTGTCTGAAAGAATCTGATAAAATTGGTCCAAGCTTTCATCTGTGAATCCAGTTCCAACTTTACAAATACTCGGAAATGCATCTGATTCTGGATCATATGCTGATAACAGAAGTGCGCCGTATCTTCCAGTTCTCCTACCTCTGCCAAAAAATGCGCCTACTATAACCAAATCCAAACTATCTCCTAACTCGTTTCTATATTCTCGTTTAAGTTTCAGCCAATTATTTCCCCGGGCGCCTGCGCGATAAGTCGCATCTAATTGTTTTAGCATTAAGCCTTCACATCCTGAATTTATTGCGTTCTCCAAGGTGTCTTCGATCTCATTATCCGTCTTCACCAAAGTCATTGGTATTATTCTTGCAAAATTATCTTCTTTTACAATATTCTCAAGAAGCTTTCGTCGATCTTTGTATGGCATATCAAGACAATTCTTCCCACCTGACAGCAATATGTCAAAAAAGTTTACTGTAATTGGGTATTCTTTAGCCGCCTGTTCTATCTTGTATTTGCGTCTCCGATGCATCAGTTCTTGGAATGGAAGAAATTCTCCAGTATCATAATTTACAGCAACGATTTCTGCTTCTAGGATAAGTTCATTCTCCTTCAAAGAATTTCCAATTTGCTCCACAATATCAGGATAATAATTAGTAATGTTTTCAAGGCTCCTAGAAAATAGAATAATTTTTTTATCATTTATGTGAATTTGAACTCTCTCGCCATCAAGCTTGTATTCTGCAGCGAACTCTCTCCCCATTTTTTCACGGGCTTCTTCCGGACTTTTAACTCGTTCAGCAAGCATAGGGCGAATTGGACTGAAGATGTTAACTTGAAAATTCTCAAGAGATTTTATTCCTTCTTTTGATATAGACTGAGCTACTCTTCCCAAGTCACTACAAACATTGTATGCATGTTCCAAAAGTGGTCGATACTTTTTTGAACCTGAATAGGCAATAGATAAACCATCAAGTATAGTATAATCAGCTATACCCAAACGAAGATTTGAAGTTATTATTTTTGCAATAAATCCGGCCTCCATAGGTGTTGCGTCATTTAGAAGACTTGAAATGTATTTCATTTTCATATCTTGTGATCTTGGCCCTTTAAGTTCTGCAATCCTATAAAGAGTGTCATATACTCTTTCTACCGTAATATCCTCCGATAAGAAAGTCGTTTGAGTTTTTTGCTCCAATATCCTTGACGCAACTTGTCCAAAATCGCCCGACTCCCTGTATTCGTTATCTATTTTTGATACTGTAATTCCAGAAGATTTTGATAATGCTTTAATTGCAATTTTTTCTGCAATACCTATTTCTACACCCTCATGATCTGGTCTTAGTTTTCCTTGTAAGAGGTAGACCACTTTTGAAATTATTTCAGGTGGTGTTATTTTAAATAGGTCCACCAAATGTTGAGTCAGTTCTAACCTTTTTGTCGTTCCTTCCATATACATTAAGGCATTTACAACAAGCGAGAATTTCATCTGACGATGTTTACAAACTGTAGAATAAAAGGTTGAATAATTACTTTTTTACCAGATGGGTTTGTATCTTTAGTTTAATTTCGGGAATTCGCTTCAAGATTATGGCATGAAAATCTGTGGATTCCTCTGTGTTTAAGAATCTCTTATTTCGTTTGAGAAATCCATCAAAAAAAATTCCTCGAATATATCCAATGTACAGACCAAATGCAAATTCTTCCATATTTGTAGCAGGTAAAGACCTAAGGTCTGACAATATCATACTTGGATAATCAAGAGCGTATGTTATCACCTCGTCAGCATTTTTTTCATCAATGAGATCTAATCCCATAACACAGCGCAACTGTATCTAGTATTTAGAATTTCTGAAACTCTTGTTCGTTTATAAATAGGAGGTAAAAAGAAACGCCTATGGGTGGAGCAAAGAAAAAATCTCCTGCACAAGCAGAAAAATCTCAAGCTGCAGAATCTGCAAAGAAGGAGGGTGGAGGTTCAAAGAAAGGAGAAAAGAAAGATCAGAAGCAAAAGACCAACATTTCAGTTATTATCGATGAAGGACAGGCAATGAATTTCATTAAAGGTTCCAAGGTCTTTACAGCTCAAGAGCTCTCGAGACAAACTAGCGTAAAAGTATCTACTGCTAATGCATTTTTACATAACTTGCTGAAACAGGGAACTGTAAAAAGAATAGGCGGTTATAGCGGTCATCATATTTACGTACCTATTTGAGAAATTAAGAATATGTCTCCCGGATTTAAATTTTTCAGTAAATCCAAGTTTAAAGTAATTCTTCCAATAAGTGTCATTGGTTTTGAGGAAGAAACTTCATCAATAAAAAAACAAATTGAACCATTGGAAGCCATAAAAGCGACATCACCCTTTTTGAATTGAGTTCTTAATTTTTCTCCTCCCGCATTAATTGTTGTGTCCATGAATGCTATGCTGTTTCCAATTGTGTGTGCGTTACCTTCTATTGGTAAGGATCTCATGATCACTCCCACAGTTTTTGGAGCCAAATGGCGTTTCAATTCTAAAGTAAGACGAGCTTTTCCCTTTAGAGTTACATAAAGTTCAATATTGGAAACAGATCCCGCGCTCATTTTTGGAGAAGGGGATTATGAAATATATAACGTTTCTTTGTCCAGCATCTTAATGTCTGATGAACCTGAGGATGTTAGTGTAGATACCGAAGAGGTAGCGGTGATTGAAGAAGAAGAACCAATTTTGACCTCTCCTGCAGTAGAAACTGCAGAAGTACAAACTGATGAAGAAGAGGTAAAACCTGGAAAGAAAGGAAAAAAGGAGCTAAGTGCTGAAGAAATTGCAGAACAAGAACGACTCCAAAAAATAATTGCAGCAAGAGAAATTATTGAAGTTGATCCAATTCATCAGCCAATAGAATACGAAACAACTGGTAAAGGTAAAGTAATGATAGGACCACCTACATTGACTCGTTTCGAAAAAGCAAGAATTCTTGGAGCAAGAGCATTACAACTTTCACTGGGTGCACCACCATTCATTTCGGTACCAAAAGAAGTAGCCACTTCCCTCGACCTAGCATACACAGAACTTGAAAAGCGAGTAATTCCAATTACGATAAGAAGAGTATTGCCAAACGGAGACTTTCAGAATATCCCGATCGATCTTTTTGACTAATGGATGATTCATCGATAAGACTTTAATAGAATGTACCTTTGTTGTGATCGAGTTTTGTTGAGTGGTGTAGAGAAAGTGCAGCTAAAAGGTGACGATTCGTATTCAGAGTACAAAGAAATTATAGTTCAATATCAACCAGTTATGGAATGTGCGCTGGATATTCTGACTTATATTGTAAAACACAAAACCATTGTGTTAAAGGCTAGAGGCGAATCTATCCCCACAGCAGTGGCAGTGGCTAATGTAGTAGTAGAAAATATGTTAAAAGGTAATTCAAAAATTCTTGATATTATCGTTGATAGTGAGGATTTTGACGGGAAATATGGCGCAACTTTAATCTCTACCATAAAAATTACATTAACAAAAACAAACTAAAAAGAACTTCCTGGTCCTTTTAGAAGCATATTTTCACATTCTTTGCAGATGGCTTCATCAATGTTTGATTCAAGTTTGTGATGAATGTCACAAATCAAAAGGCTGGATTTGATGTAATTGCATAGACCTATAAATTTTGAGAGACTTGCGGGTGTATATGCCATATTTGATGCAAGATTGCTAGAAATGTCATTAATCATATCGGATACTTCTTTTACCGACAATAGCTTATTTATCAGGATTGGATCTCCTCTAGTACCTCTGATATAGTTGCTGATAGCTGCCTGGGTGACGCCAAGAAGCTTTGATACCTCTTCTTCACGAATCTTATATTCATCAATCAACTTCTTTGCAAGTATTGCTCTCAAGGCTGGTATGAGTGTCTTAGTTTCGATTTCCGATGGAAGAAGCACATGAAAAAATGTTTCCATAAAATATTTAAAGTTAGTCATAGTCTCAGTGAGGACTTAATTTGAAGCATTATGCAGATTGGTTTGTTGGTAGATAGTAAAACAAGAATCAAATCTCTTTTAATGGACGCCACAAGAGAATGCAATCCTGACAGTATTGCTCTATCCGGAGGACTTGACAGTTCTATTCTTGCTTATTGCCTCAAAAATAAGAAAGTAAAGGCATTTGTTGTGGCTACTAAAGAATTTCCCTCAACTGATTTGGTTTTTGCTCAACTTGTGGCACAAATCGTAGGTCTAAAACTACATGTTGTTAACGTCACCTTCGATGAACTATTGCTATCAGTGGAACAAACTATAAAAATTCTTAAAGTTTTCAATCCTATCGAAATCAGAAATAATGTTGTATTATATCTTGTAATGAAGGCTGCTAAGGAAATAGGGTGTAATTCTGTGATGACAGGTGACGGTTCAGACGAACTCTTTGCAGGATATAATTTTTTAACAAGACTTTCTATGGAGGAAGTAGATAAAAATCTTAAAAGGATCTGGAAAATAATGCATTTTCCTTCTCGATCGATAGCAAAATCAATTGGATTATTACTTCACACACCTTTCCTTAATCGCGATTTCTCAGAAAATGCAAAAAAGATTTCACCTTATTTGAAGATTAGAGAAGAAAACGGAAAAAAATATGGAAAATGGATCCTTAGAAAAGCATTTGAAAGCAGTTTACCGTCCTCAATAATTTGGAGAGAAAAGTCTGCAATGCAAGATGGTTCAGGTACAAGTGGTTTGACCTCCCTCTTCAATAATTTGATTTTAGATTCTTATTTTAATCAGAAAATAAAATATTATCTCAAAAATGATATGGTGACTATTCAGTCTAGAGAATCCCTATTTTATTATGAAATATACAAGAAATATTATGATGTTCCCATGAATTTAAAAAAGTCTACAATACGATGTCCTAAATGTAATTTTGCAATAAAGAAAGACACACATTTTTGTCGGATGTGCGGCAGCTATCCAATCTAGTTCTTTTTCCACTTATCTGGTTTTTTAACAAAAATTCGCTTGCATCCGTGACAACAAAAGTAATATTTTTTACCTTTGTATTCATGGATTAATGCAAGACCTTCGTCTAATTCTATTCCGCAGACTGGATCAATTGGCATATTGAGGTTCGTCTCTTGTTTGTATTTAAAACTTACAATCGTACTATTTCAAAGCAGATGGTGACAAATAACTCAATTTGAAACCTTGAATTTTTTCATAATTGTGAATTAGTAAATGAAACTACGCTGTTAATTCAACAAAAAAATATTAAGCAAATTTTATTATTCTAGGAAAGAAATCTAGAGTATCCTGAATGCCCAAAGTTTGATTATTGATGTAAGTAGTATCATAATTTATTCTAAAAGGATGGTGTTGTTAATACCTGATGTACAGTATCCAACGTTTTTCTTCCTATCCTATCAACAAGGCAAGAAAATGCCTGTCTTTCCAGATCAAGTTGATAGTTTTTCCATTAATTTTGCAAATTCAAGTTCCCCAAGTAACGGTATTTTGACCATTTCCAAGTTTTCTGTAACATGATCTGGCGATTTTTGACCAACCAGAGGAGCAATAATACCCGGAGTCGATCTTACAAATTGAATTGCTCTGTGAGACGGGTGTGATAGTCCTCCAAACGCTGGTATAACATTTGGATCTAATAACTTTGCTTGCATAAGAGGAACACTCGCAAAAACTCCTAAACCTAATTTGATAGCAGCTTGGAGGATACTATAAACTGAACTATCTATTTCTTGATTCTTTGTTGTCAGAGCTTGGTCAAGGTACATGTTGTATGGTAGTTGAATGAATCTAAATCCATTCTCGACTCCACCAACTTCTTTTGCCACTCTTAAGATATCCATTATGGAAATATACATAGAATGATCTTGGGGTACTCTAAAACAATCCCAAGTCGCCATGCCGTAATACATTATAGTACCGGCTTTTCTTTGGTTCTCATAAAATTCAAACACTTCTTTTAATTTCATCATAAATTCGTCTTTTGATATGTCAACTAGTTGCCCTTCTACTGAGTTATGAAGATACATGAGGTCTATGCAATCCAGATTTAGGTTCTTCAAGCTTCTAGATAGTTGATCTTGTAAATAGGGAACTGTCATACAATGGTAACCAGAAGAAATATCACCAGATTTTATTATTCCCGTTTTTATAAACACGTTCTGTATGTTTTGCCAAAAATCCTCTGCAATATCACCATCGTTCGTGACATAGCCATTTTTTGTGCTTACAAACATCTCATCTCTTTTCGCAAAACCTGATTCTTGGAGTTCAGTGATGGCTTTCCCTACTGATCTCTCCGCTTTCTGTGATCTGTAATTAATTGCAGTGTCAATAACATTTACGCCCGATTTGACGGATGTTTTTATTGCATCTTCAACTAACTTGTCAGTGGTACTATTAATACTGCCAAGATATGTACCAATGCCTATAGAAGAAAGCGTAAGACCGAGAAAATTCTTAAAATGATTCGATGCTGCATTCGGCTGTTTTCTTGCAAAAGTTGATGTGCCTTCTTTAGTTGCGTGGTTCATGATAGTCGGACTTGCAATATGTACGATTTAATCCTACTGAGTCGGATTTACAAAAAGATTCAAGAGAAACCCAATTATGAACAGAAAGCCTGTAATTCTACTGTAAAAAACAAATCCTTCCATGACTCGAACAAATTCTTGAGTGTGCTCCATATTTCTTTTGAGTGAGATTCCTGATTTTATAGATATAGGTATTGTCGCAAGAGTAATCAGACAGGTTACTGGAAAGATTTTGAATAATACTGAAATTAATATTATCCCATGAATAATGATGGGGAATATCCATATGCTTGCAGCAGCTTTTGATTTACCTAATAGTATTACAAGGGTTTTTCGCCCATGGGTTCTATCTGCATCATAATCGGGAAATGAATTTACAAAAAGGACAGTCGAAGACAAAACGCCTGACACTATTCCTGCTAGAATTGGTTCAAATGCAATATGAGAGCATTGAACATAATATGTTCCAAGAACTATCATAGTACCTTTAACTGCAACAAATGTCTCACCCAATCCTGAATCCACGATCCTCGTAGAGTAAAAGTAAATGGAAACTATGGCAAATGCAAGGATAATTGCAATGATAACTCCCCTCTGAAAAATAAAGAATACGCCTATCATTGACCCTATGATGAGAAGAATAACACCAGCGCGATAAACTTGTCCAGGTTTGAGTAGTCCTTCGGGTAAGACTCCAGTTCCTCCGCTAAATTTTGTCCTGTTAGTATTTGTGTCAATTTGGCGTTTGTAATCCCAATAATCATTTAATAAATCTACACTGGCATGTAGTGCAGCTACCCCGACAAAGGTAAGAATAGCGAATCCTACATCTATATTACTATTCTGCCATCCATTTATGGCAAGACCTAAGATAACAGAGATTATTGATGCAAGAAGAAATTTTATACGTACTGCTCTAAGCCACGAATTCAACATTATAATTTGTTATCAACACTACAATATTTCGGTATTTGTCTTGTAATAAGTGACTTTAATTATCGTAATTTTTCCAGATCAACTGTTTCAATGGGCTTTCTAGCCATAAATCCTTCATCCTTCCCGTGCCAGAATTTTATCTCTGTTTCACCATCTTTCCAACAGAGATATATTTCCTCATTAAATCTGAGTGAGGGAAAGTCAATTAAACCTTCATCAAGACTTTTTATGACCACACCTATATTTTCCAACTCCTCTATAGCTTTGTAAAAATTGGTTATCTCTGAATTCAGTTCTTGTTTCTTTATAATAAATTCTTTAAAATTAATGGAATACTTTGGATTTGTTTCTAGTTCGGTTTGAATTTTTGCAACCATTTTTTTCGTAGTTGAAATATAATTAAAATTCTTAATTACTTTAGGCAGGATTTCATTAGCTTCTTTAATTGTGAAATGAGAAAACATGTTTGATTACTTGCTTGGCTAGTTAAAAGTATTAGGAAGAATTTCGTCTCATCGTAAAGAAGAGATTACTTCAGCAATCATCCTAGATGCAAGATGGGATGTTCTATCTTTGACGTCATAATTTGGACAAACTTCCATTATGTCAAATCCCATAATGCCACTTTTTGCTAAGTCTTTTAGGAGAGTGACTGTCTCTAAGCTTCCAACTCCAAAAGGTACAGGGACAGAAACACCTGGGGCATATGCTGGGTCAATGACATCCATATCAAGTGATATGTACGGATTCTTTCCAATTTTATTAAAGATAGATTCTTCTGTTTTTTGTATTCCATTTCTCAAGATATCGCTTGGGGTAAGGGTTAGCAAACCATATTGTTTGATGTTAGTTATTTCCTCTTGTTCCGGAGTTCTCACTCCTATTAGGATACTCTTCTTTATGTCTATGTATGGGAGAACATCGTATATTACTGAACCATAATATCCTTGCGTTGAGCCAATGAAATCAGGATGGGCATCAAAATAAATTAATGAGATTAGGCCATATTTTCTCGACATTGATTTGAGTATCTCCGTTGTTATAGAATGATCTCCCCCAATTGATACTGGAATCTTTGATTTAGAAACTATTCTTTCAAAGACTTGGTCAATATTGATTCTATCGATATTACCATAATCATAAATTTTCTTGGTTATTCCATCTAATGGTAAAGCGAGTGACTTCTCATCACCTCGTTTGAAAATATCTCTTATCTGTGAAATTTCTCTTATTCTATGTGGTGCTTCAGATGTTCCTTTCCTCAAGGCATGAGATTTTGATTCATCTGGAATACCGACAATAACTACGTCTGACTCTTCAAAATTTTCAATATTTGCCCAGCTGATTTTCATTTCTTTATGGAGATTTTATAATTATAAAAAAGTGCCTACTTTTTTTTACGTAGACAGACACTTTCCAAATACTGGTGGTGTTTCATTAATCTTTATCTTGAGGTCAAATCGCCAGTTAGTAATCGCTTAGTCTTTTTTCCGTCCGATATCATAAGTGCTCCATTTTTATCGATTGAAACAGCCTTTCCAGAAATTATCCCATTATGGGTCCGAAGAGTAATACTTTTCCCTATGGTTGAAGATCGATTAATATACTCTTTACGAATTTTTGATATATTGTTTGAAATTACATTGTTATACATTTGTTCTAATTGAAGGAGAAACTCTTGCACTAACTTTATAGGATCTGCTGAATCTTTTTTTTCTACCAAAGTTGTAATTGAACATCTTTGAGAGTTCTTGATGGATTTCAATATTTTCTTGGAGTCGATTCTAAAGTTAACTCCAATTCCGATTATCATATAATTAATCTTATTTGATTGTACCGAAGCATCAATCAGGATTCCTGCCACTTTTTTGTTATTCAACATTATGTCATTTGGCCATTTTATCTGAGGTGTCTTCTTCAAAATATTCTCGATTGCTTTTGCCAGAGCTAATGATGTTACCATTGGAAATATTGATGTCTGGGATACCTCAAAATTTGGTTTAATTAAAATTGACAACCATATTCCTCCTTTCGGAGAGATCCATTTCCGATTCAATCTTCCTCTTCCTCTAGTTTGAGTTGCAGATATTATTACAGAGCCATTTTCATACGGTCTTTCGGTCAATCTAAGAGCAAAATCTTGAGTTGATCCAATTGTGTTAAAATAGTAAATCTTCCTTCCAAAGATATCTGTCTGAAGTCCATTAGAAATTTCCCAAGGGAGAAGAAGTGTTGTCTTTGCTCGTAATTTATAACCCATTCCTGTCTTTGATTGTATTTTATAACCCAGGGATTGAATTTTCTTTATATTCTTCCAGATAGCAGCTCTGCTTAGATTAAGTGATTTACTCAATTTTTCACCTGAAATAAATTTAGATTGATTGGATTTCAGAATGGTGACAATTTTTTCGACCGGGCTATCCTCAAATGATGTATACATGTAAAACATATCTATTCTTTTTTGAATTATGTTGTCATTCATTCAATAATTTTTTAATATTTTCTTCAAGAAAATCGGTAGTCCCAAATGAAACATCTCTGAGGACACCCTTCTTGTCAATTAAAATCGTGGAGGGTGTACCGCGTAACTCATACTCCTCAAATGTTAAGGCTGAATATTCTTTATTCTTCAAGTATTCTTTCACTCTCTCAATAATTTCAGATTTTTGGTTTTCGCTATAGGAATCGAAATTAGGAACATTGACTTCAATGATTTTATCAATTTTTGTTTTGTCTAAACGAGCATCCTCTTTCTTTAACATATCCATAGCAACTGGAAATGGAATCTTATAAGATAGTTTATTTCTATCTACAAGTTGTCCGTATTGAGCTAGTGCTTTTGCTGTCTCTCCTATGACCTCTCCTTTAGTAAGTAATAATTCTAAATTCTCTATCGTATTCTTGTCAAAATCTTCAAAGGCTGTAGCTACACCCATGACGATTACTCCTTCTTTTCTGTATTTTTCATAAATGTCTATTGCCTTAGGAATTCCATATAGAAAACATCCAGGACAATTGACTTGGAATACTTCTACGAGAACTACATTGTCCTTTTCCTTGTCGATATTAGTGGGTAAACCTTGAACCCACCTAGATAAAGACAGATTGGGTGCCTTCAATCCAATAGTTACAGTCATGTAACTTTTCCCTTCAAAACCCTTGATATCTATTTGTTTTTCTAAAAGATGAAATCCATGATTTTTTGTTAGTTAATGATTTTATATTTTAAATCCTATTCCTGAATCAAGTTTGTTCACAATTCTAGTGTGTCTCTGGCCGTGTAGGATTATTACTAAAACACCCAAACTTTCTCGAATTCTACCATGTGGAAACATTCTCATTAACTCTTGATTATCACGATCTTGCAGCCGGGTGAAATATCCTATTATTAGTATACTTCTTCCTCTTCCTAACAGAATTGATTAAAATAAGTTCAGATCTTTATTCGTTACAAGAGGAATTACATCTCCAGAATTACCGTTTTCAGTATTAAAATTCATAAGTCTTTTATATGTGCACAAAGTAGCAAAATTGATGTCTAACAAGATAGCATTACTAGTGTTTACAACTGCTGTTCTACTGGCATCATCCCTTGTGTATATCCCATTAGCTGCTGCATTGACGCAAAGCACAGTTGATGATAACCACACTGTTGCAAGATGGGGAAACAGTAAAGTCTGTGGTGATCACCTATGTGTCCCTGGTGAGCATGATAAATGGATGAAAGCATTGAATGATGCTCAAAGAGGATTTCAGGCAGGACATGCAAGGAATGCGCAACACGGTGAAAGTGTAATACAACAGTTGGCTCAAACAACAAGCAATACTATGATCGGCAATATGACTGCCAATATGGCAACCACCACCAACAACATGACAAATTCGGGAAATATGACGATAACTGGAAATATGACAATGCCAAACGGTTATCGATAATCAAGTGCTGAAGTCATAATAAATTCCGATGTTTACATCGGAAAATCAAAAACTGTTTTTTAATTTTGATAAAAATAGTTTTAGAAATTAACGTCGAATCCGCCCATGTCACCGGTTCCACCGTCTCCATGAAAGTCTCCCATGTTAGAACTATCTCCAGAATCATGTCCTGTGTCGTGTCCAATATCTGAACTATCCGTGTCTTGCATGTAATTTTCTGGTATGAAATTTGTCATAGCAAGACCTGCAAAAGACATCATGGTTGAAAACATCATTAGGTCTATTATACCAAGATACATCATTGAAGGAAGAATTGAATGATTGTCATTCATATATTGTTGAAGCTTTTGCTTATCCTCTGATTTCCACATTGTTACCATTTGATTCCAATTTTGTTCCAGCTCAAACTTTCTCTCTTCCAACTCTTTGTTACCTTTCTCGGTGAGTGTTATTTCTTTCTTAGTACCAAATAATCCCTTTTTTTCCACCATCTGAACAAAACCTCTATCTATTAATCTATCAAGCAATTTCCCTAATTGGTCCTCCTCAATTTTGGTCTTTTTTACAATTTTACCAAATCGTGTTGCACCACTACTGATTGCACTCATTATGATAATATCATTTGGTTCCTGTTCCATATCTTCTGAACAAGAAATTCTACTATAAATGATTTGGCATAAGCTATTAAGTGGTATTACTACTTTCATACATATGGAGAGGGATCCTCACACCGATGATCAAATAAAAAAATTTTATAATCTTAAGAATATTGCAGTAGTAGGGATGTCAAAAAATCCTGAAAAGGCTGCACACTACGTGCCAAAATATCTTTATGAGAAGGGATACAACATTATCCCAGTCAATCCTACAACAAATGAGCTTCTAGGCAAGAAATGCTATCAATCTTTAACTGATGTACATGATCAGGTTGACATAGTTGATATTTTCAGACCTTCTAATCAAGTGAAAGAAATAATTATTGAAGCTATAAGAATAAAACCAAAAGTAATATGGTTGCAGGAAGGAATCCACAATCCTGAAGCAGAAGAATTGGCAAGCAAGGAAGGGATAGAGGTAGTTTTCAATAGATGCATGCTTGCAGAACACCGAAGGCTTTTCTAAAAATGACAAGCGATTTTGCAGATTTTCACGAATCATTATTGAATTTAGTAAAGACATTCGAGGAGAAGAACGTGTTGTTGAAGATGTATTCGGATCCTAATTCTAACATTGTCAGGATTTATGGTGAGAAATATGATTCTGTATTTCTTGCAAAGGTAGGGCTTGAAGAAATCGAAGAACTTGCGTTCACAACGGCAGAACATCACCCATATTGGAATCTGTTGTATGGCAGCTCGCAAATTTTGAAAATAGTTCTTGAAAAATGGAATGAAAGACTCACAAAGGATGAGTTAAATGAAATCCTATGGTACATAAAGGAAATAAAAAATGTGGTAGGAAATATCACTAATCATCTAAATGAATAATTTACGGCACAGATAAATAGCAATATAATAAGATGGAATCATGCCAATAAAAATTGGCCTCATAGGTAAAACTAATACTGGCAAGACAACATTTTTTAATGCTGCAACTCTTGCTGGCGGTGAAATTTCTACATACCCATTTACAACAAAAAAACCCGCAAAAGCTCTAGGTAATGCCATTACTCCTTGTGTTCACAGCGAACTTAATGTAAAAGATAACCCTCAAAATTCTAAATGTCTGGATGGATGGAGATTCATTCCTGTAGAACTAATTGATCTACCTGGACTAATAAAAGATGCCTGGGCAGGAAAGGGTCTTGGCAACCAATTTTTGTCTGTAGCAACTCAGTCTGATGCAATCTTACACATTATTGATGTTTCTGGCAGCGTAGACGCATCTGGTAGAATTACTGAAGTAGGAAATGGTGATCCGATAGCAGATGTGTCTGATATAGAAGAAGAGCTTATCATGTGGTACCTGAAACTACTAGAAGGTAATAGAGATAAGATATCTAAACTTGTCAATGCTGAAACAGAAACTCTCGTTGCAATTACTGATGTATTCAGAGGAATAGGTGTTAAAGAAAATCATGTTAAAGAGGCACTGGAAATAACTGGTCTTGAGGATAAACACTTTGATAATTTTGATATGCAAGATAGCAAGAAATTTGCAGCACATCTAAGAAAAATTTCAAAACCTACCCTGATAGTAGCAAACAAAATAGATGTAAAAGGTGCAGAAAAAAACTTTGAAAGGTTAAGAGAAAAATATGTCGATACAATAATAATTCCAGCAAGCGCAGACAGTGAATTATCTTTGAGGAAAGCAGAACAAAAAGGTTTGATTAAGTATGTTCCAGGTTCAGAGCAGTTCGAAATTCTTCAAAGAGATAAGCTAACCAAGAAACAACTTGAGGCACTTGATTTTATCACTCAAGGTATATTGGGTGAATATATGAGGACAGGAGTTCAATTTGCTATTAACGTAACAGTGTTCAAACTATTAAAAATGAATTCAATCTATCCTGTTGCCAATCCAGAAGATCTTTCTGATAGGAAAGGAAGAATATTGCCAGACCTAATTCTAATGAAGGATGGTTCTACTGTGGCAGACTTGGCAAAGGAAATCCATTCCGATCTTACCAAAGGTTTGCTATATGCAAAAGATGTCAGATATGGTGTAAGGTTGCCCGTAAATTATCAATTGCGAGACAGGGATATAGTTTCCCTAGTTAGTGCAAAAACCAAAAAATCCTAGTTCTCAAAACCAATTTTTTCTGGCTTCATCCAAAGTGTCTTTTTTTTGTGATCTAGAAGGACTATACCAAGATCAGAAATTTGTTTTCTAATAGAATCTGCCTCTTGGAATTTTTTTTCTGCACGTAGCTTACTACGTTGATTAATTAGATTTGCAATATCAGTTCGTTCCTTATCTGATATTTCTGGTATGCTTAGCCCTAAGATTGAAATTAATTCTTGAAATGTTGGCAGGACAGCTTCTGCGATTTGACGATTAAGCTTTTCAGATGCGGCAAGTTGGTTTATTGCTTTTATTAATTTAAAAAAAACAGACAAAGCCATGGGAGTGTTAAAGTCTAGATCTAGTGCCTCATCAAACTCCCTTTTTGTCTCCTTTGCAAATTCAATTATTTCAGTGAAATTATTATCTCCTAGGATGAAATCATCTGCTAACATGAGTTCATAGTAACAATTTTCTATCTGTCGCCATTTAGCAATTGATTCTTTCAAGAGATCTTCTGAATAATCGATCGGTTTTGAATAATGCCCTGCAATACAAAATAATCTTATTAGGTTTGATCCCCATCTCTTAACAACAAAATCTACTGATTTTGTATTTCCTAAAGACTTTGACATTTTCTCACCATTAATGGTTACCATGCCAACATGCATCCAGACTTTGGCAAAATTAATTCCTGAGTATGATTCTGATTGTGCTATCTCGTTTTCATGGTGAGGGAATATGAGGTCTCTTCCACCCCCATGAATTTCGAAATCATTATCAAGATATTTTAAGCTCATGGCAGAACACTCGATGTGCCATCCTGGTCTACCAAATCCCCACGGACTTTCCCATTTAGGTTCGTCTGATGCAAACTTCCACAACGCGAAATCTAGCGGATCATTTTTAGATTCATCTACCTCTACTCTGGCACCAGAAATCAAATCTTCTATCTTTTTCTTAGATAGTTTCCCGTAACCTTGAAATTTTGAAACAGAAAAGTACACTCCATTCTTAGACCTATATGCAATCCCTCTGGAGACCAAAATGCTGATAAGATTAATCATTTCGGAAATATGTTCGGTAGCCTTTGGATACAAATCAGCTCTCTTAACATTTAAGGAGTCAAAATCATCAAAATAACTGGTGATATATCTAGTAGTTATGTTCTCTACTGGAACATTTTCATTCTTAGCTCGATTTATTATTTTGTCGTCTACATCAGTAAAGTTTTGAATAAATTTAACCACACATTTCTTTGACTCGAGATACCTTCTTAGAATATCAAATATCATAATAGTTCTCGCATGCCCGATATGGCTTTCATCATAAACAGTTACACCGCAAAGATAGATTCGAACTGGGCCTGTTGTGCTCACTTCTTTATTTGTTGCTGATAAAGTATCGAAGATTTTCAAATTTTTATTCTCTCACATTGTTAATGCTTTTGCCGCTATTCTTTTATGTTCGCTTCTCTTGTACATTGTGAAGATTTTTTCAACTTCTGAAATAGGTATTTCGGTTCTTTTCGTGATTTCTTCAATTGTGTATCCTTTGTCAACTGCACAATAAAGAATGGAATCAATTTCTTCATAACTCAGACCTAATTCATCCTCTGCTTTATGACCTTCCCATAGATACGGTCCACTAGGTTTTGAAATGATACTGGAAGAAATTCCTAATACTTTTGCAAATTCACGAATTTGGGACTTGTATAAAGAAACTAAAGGAAGCAAGTCTGCTGCTCCATCTCCAAACTTTGTAAAATATCCAATAAAAAACTCACTCTTGTCAGAGGAGCCTAAAACCAGATTATTTCTTGCGTTTGCGTAATAATATAGTAAGTTAGCTCTTATTCTTGCACCAAGATTTCCAAAAGCAAATGGGTTAGGCTCTAAATATTTTGAATATTCTTTATGAATGAATCCGATATCGATTAATTTGTAATCTAAACCAAAACTATCAACAAGTTTTATAGCATCTTCGGTGTCGACTTTTGGAGTAATCTTAGCATTTGGCATTATTAACACTAATGTTTTTTCTTTAATGTATCTAGCACAAATTACAGTCATAACTGCGGAATCAATTCCTCCGCTTAAACCTAAAACTACACCATTAGATTTTCGCGTTGTCACCTCGTTATCCAGAAATGCTCCGATCTTTTTTTCAATTAATTCATAATTTAACTTTACAATTTCATCAATTATCTGGAGATTCAACGTTTCTTTGCAAGGTCATAAAGAATTAAACTTATCATACGTCAAGATAAATTCCATCTTTTTTTACATCAACTTTGTAGGTTTGTAACCTGACTCCTTTCATGTAATCCTTTAATTCTCCCGTCTTAATATTATAATGCCAAAAGTGTAATGGACATTCTACTACATCTCCTTCAAGTTTACCAGGTGCTAATGAACCATCTTGGTGGACACAAACAGAATCTAATGCATGAAATCCATTTTGATTGAAAATGGCTATTCGTTTACCATCTACAAGAAATTCTCTTCCCTTTCCAGGTGCAATTGCATCTTTTTCAGTCACCTTTTTCCATACCATGATTTGTAAAACAAAAACTTATCCAATATTTAGATTGTTATTTTTTGATACTATTTTATACCCCTTCAAGTCGATATGCGCTATGAGTCAGATAAAAGATCCAAGCCTTGCTGAAAAGGGAAAGTTATCATATGAGTGGGCAAAGGATCACATGAAAATTCTTACTAATACTATTCAAAGGTTGAAAAAATCTCAGCCCCTCAAGGGATTGCGTTTGGGTATATGTTTACACATCACCAAAGAAACATCTGTTTTGTTAATGGGAGCAAAAGAATTGGGAGCTGAAGTAAGTGCATGTGCTGCCAATCCGTTATCAACTCAGGATGATATCGCAGCCTTTTTGGCCGAAAATGGAATTCATATCTATGCTTGGGAAGGTCAAACTCCTGAAGAATATGACTCATGCATAGAACTGATGTTAAGCCACAAACCCCATATTATCACAGATGACGGTTCTGATAGCCACAGTAAAATACATAAAAATTCCAGTTTTTCATCGTATGGGATACTTGGAGGTACTGAGGAAACGACTACAGGTGTAATTAGATTAAAAGCACTTGAAAAACAAAAGAAACTCAAGTATCCTGTCATTGCAGTAAACGATGCTTACACAAAACATATGTTTGATAACCGATATGGAACTGGGCAAAGTACAATAGATGGATATTTCAGATCGATGAACCTGTTATTTGCAGGTAAGCGTGTTGTAGTCGCTGGGTATGGTTGGGTTGGTCGAGGAGTTGCATCAAGATCAAAGGGACTTGGTGCTAACGTAATTGTAACAGAAGTAGATCCGGTAAGAGCTCTTGAGGCACACATGGATGGATATGAAGTGTTGCCAATGGAGAAA
This sequence comes from uncultured Nitrosopumilaceae archaeon, assembly GCA_964538845.1. Taxonomy (GTDB): domain Archaea; phylum Thermoproteota; class Nitrososphaeria; order Nitrososphaerales; family Nitrosopumilaceae; genus Nitrosotalea. The sequence goes on from CAZIHN010000002.1 coordinate 17,923, forward strand.
GCCGCAAAGATTGGAGATGTATTCATAACTGCTACAGGTCAAACTGATATAATTAGAAGAGAGCATATCATGAACATGAAAAATGGAGCAGTTTTGGGTAATGTAGGACACTTTGATGTGGAAGTGGATGCCAAATTTTTGCTCAAGGAATCAAAATCAGTTAGAGAGGTTCGACCAAATCTAGATGAATGTGTTCTTAAAAATAATAAACGCGTTTATTTGATAGGTAAGGGAAGAATTGCCAACCTTGTTGCTGCGGAAGGACATCCTCCTGAGGTCATGGCACAATCCTTTTCAAATCAATTGCTATCAATGATTTATATTGCAAAAAATCACAAGAAAATTGGAAAGAAAGTAATTACAGTTCCTGCTGAAATAGACAAACAGATTGCAGTAGATGCTTTAGCTGCAATGAATGTCATTATTGACAAACCAACTGTGTCTCAAATAAAATATGCCCAAAGTTGGGCATAGCTTAAATCATACTCGAACTTTACCCAGATAATGAAGAAGGCTATTGTGACAAGTGCATTGCCTTATGCTAACGGGGAAATCCACCTAGGTCATATTGCATCTACATATTTGCCAGCCGATATCACAACTAGATTTCTAAAACTTGCAGGTGTTGAAACCTATTATATTTGTGCATCCGATGATTTTGGGACTCCGATTTTAATCCAAGCTGAAAAAGAAGGTAGATCTACCGAGGAATACGTTAAAATTTGGAACAAGCGCGATTATGAAGATTTTACTTCATTTGGAATAAAATTTGATTTTTTTTATCGAACAAGTTCTCCTGAAAATATATCATTTGTTCAAGAAGTTTTCAAAAAGCTGATGATTAATGGCCATATTTATGAGCAAGAAATAATACAGTTTTATTGCGATGTGGACAAAAAATTCCTTCCAGATAGGTATGTAATAGGTAGGTGTCCCTATTGCAAAGCAGAAGATCAATATTCGGACCTTTGTGAAAAATGCGGAAGGGTTCCTCAAGAGATTGAGCAGCCAAAATGTTCTCTATGCAAGAATCCTCCTACAAAGAAAAAAACCAATCATTATTTTTTTAAACTCACCAATTTTGTAGATTCTCTAACTGAATGGTTGGAAGAGGACTCTCATCTTCAGAAAGATGTCAAAAAATATGTTCAAAACTGGATTAAGGATGGTTTGGTAGATTGGGATATTACAAGAGATATGGTTTGGGGAGTCCCCATACCACTTGAAGAGGGAAAAGACAAGGTATTCTATGGTTGGTTCGATAACCACCTTGCGTACATTTCGTCTACTATGAAATTTCTTAATGAAAAAGGAATTGACGGCAAAGAGTTTTGGAATTCAGCAGATATTTATCATTTTATTGGGAAGGATATAGTTTATCATCATTACCTATTCTTACCTGCGATGAGAATTGGAATCAAAAGAGAGTATAAGCTTCCAGATTATATTCCAACAAGAGGTCACTTAATGCTGCAATCAAAAAAGATCTCAAAGAGTAGAAACTGGTATATTGGATTGAAAGATTTTTTATCCTTTTTTCCTGCTGATTATTTGAGGTTTTATCTTTCATTGATAACCCCTTACAGTCAAGATGACCTAAATTTTGATTGGGATGAATTTTCTTCAAGAATTAATTCTGAGCTAATAGGTAATATTGGTAATTTTGTGAATCGTGCACTAGGATTTACTAACAAGAGCCTTTGCGGAATTGTTCCAAATGTCGCAGACTTTGATGAAATTGATAAAGAAGCCACTAGCAAGATAATGAAACTCAGAGAAGATCTTATACCATTTATGGAAGAAAATAATCTTGATAAAGCCTTAAAGAAAATTTTAGAATTTTCAGCTTTTTTCAACCAATATTTTCAGAAAAAAGAACCTTGGAAAGGGACCAGTACTGCAAACAACTGTATTTTCATTTCGGTCAATGCTGTGCGATGCATAGCACTTGCACTTTGTCCATTTCTGCCTGACGCGTCACAGAAAATATGGGATCAGATGAATATGCCTGGAAGGATTGATGAACAAAGTTGGGCCTCGTTGTCAGAAATTAAAGTACAATCCGGTCACAAAATTTCTAACGCATATCCATTGTTTAAGAGGGTGGAAATCTCAGAAATTGAAATTCACAAATCTAGACTAGGTAAATAATGACATTAAATTGGATTTCAAAAGACGGTAAACTGATTCTTGCAGCTAAACTTGTTAGAACTTTTTCATATGGTTTTCTCAGTATTATTCTTGGAATTTATTTAAAATTAATAGGATTTGATGAAATCTTAATAGGTGTCATCTTGACTGCAACTTTGGTTAACAGCATTATTTTCAATCTTTTTTCAAGCATTTATGCTGATAGAGTAGGAAGAAAAAATATGTTGATTACTTATGGTTCATTGATGGTGATTTCTGCTATGATTTTTTATTATACTAACAATTATGTTGCGCTGGTTATATCTTCATTAATTGGAACAATAAATGTCACTGGTTCCGAAGCAGGAGCCTTTCTTACACTTGAACAATCCATTCTACCTAAAACTATAAGTGACATCAAAAAAAGAAACTCAGCATTTTCAATCTATAACATGCTAGGAACATTTGCGATGACTGCCGGAGTTTTATTATCGGGTCTTCCTAGAATATTGGAAAATTACGGACTAGACAAAGTAGATTCCGTCAGATCTCTGTTTCTGCTTTATGCAGCGTGTGCTATTATAGTGATAGCAATTTATCTTGCACTATCATCAAAAATCGAAATTCATGACATTCCTGGCAAAAATCCCCGTATTAATAAAATTTCACCAAGATCAAAGGGAATAATAGCAAAAATGTCTTCTTTATTTGCAGTAGATTCTTTTGCAGGAGGTTTTGTCATTCAGAGTATAGTTTCTCTATGGTTTTACACAAAATTTGGAGCAGATCTTTTAACTTTGTCCTATATCTTTTCAGCTGCTGGCGTGTTAACTGCATTTTCTTTCCTGTTTGCTTCCAAAGTCGCATCTAGGATAGGTTTAATCAATACAATGGTATTCACCCATATTCCTTCGAACATTTTACTTGTAATACTGGCATTTGCGCCAAGTTTCTCTGTTGCTATTTCACTATATCTTGCAAGGATGGGTTTGTCACAGATGGATGTTCCTACTCGTCAATCGTATATAATAGCAATAGTGAAAGAGAATGAAAGAGTGGCTGCTGCGGGAATAACAAACACTTCAAGAAATGTGGCTCAGTCGATAAGCCCATCTCTTGCTGGACTTGTGATCCATGGTCTATCACTTTCTGCACCATTTGTAGTGGCTGGACTTTTAAAAATTGCATACGATGTGGGAATCTTTGTAAATTTTAGAAAAATAAAACCACCCGAAGAACTGTAAACCTATTTTTGATTCTTTTTTTCTAAATATGCCAGAATGCTTGTATAATCAAGCTCTCCCATTCCCTCCATTATGGCACTTTGGTAAAGCTCATTTGCCAAGTTTGCCATAGGGATAAAAGCCCCATACTCTTTTGCAGTATAATTTATCTCATCCAAGTCCTTTTGCATCATTTTTAAATAAAAACTCGGTTCAAAATTTCCTTTCATCATCTTTGGCCCTTTGTTAATACTCATGCCAGTTTTGAAATGGGTGGAGTTTAGTATTTCTAGAAAATTTGCTGGATCCAATCCTGATTTTCTTGCAAGAATTATACCTTCTGAGATAGATAATGCAAGTAATGATATTTGTAAATTTAAAGCAAGCTTCATGGCATGTCCAGTACCATTTTTACCAAGATAATATGATTTTTGAGCAATTGATTTAAAGAGCGGTTTACATTTTTCAAAATGTTTTTTTCTTCCTCCGACCATTATTACAAGCTCACCTTTTTCTGCAAGCGATGGTCCTCCCATGACAGGTGAATCTATAAAAGGTATTCTATGTTGAGAATAAATTTTAGAAATTCTTCGTGATTTTATGGGGCTTATTGTACTCATGTCGGCTACAAGAAGGTTTTTGTGTTTTCCTTTCACAATTCCATCTTTTCCAAATGATACTGATTCAACCGCCTGTGAATCTCTTACCGTTATTATTACAACATCCGATTTTTCGGCAATATCTTTAGGTGAATTGCCAATTTCTGCTCCCATTTTTTGCAGTGGTTTTGTCTTTCCAGCAGTTCGATTATATACAATTAATCTGTGACCAGTTCCAAGTATTCTGGCAGCTATTGCTCTTCCAAGTAACCCAGTTCCAATTATTCCTATGTTCAACACAGGTTAGTATCCACATTAACTATTTTTGTATTGGCATGAATTAAGATACGAGGGCTTTAAATCTAGCATCCTGTTTTAAAAGTTCGAAATCAGAATCATCAGATGCCTTTTGACTGAATTCAGAATCTAATTTTATGGCAGACTCTAACAAGAGTAATGCTGAATCTGAATCTTTCTGGAGAGATTTTAAACATGCTTTATGGTATAAAGCATTGGCATTATTATGATCATGAAACAACACTTTGTCATAACAATCTTCTGACTGTTTGTACTTTCTAAGATAGTGAAGAGCTAAACCCTTGTTCAGAAGAGCAACAAGATTATCAGGCTTTAATTCCAAAACTTTGTCATAAGAAGAGATTGCATCTTGGTATTTTCCCAACTTCCCCAAGGAATTTCCTTTGTGTATTAAAGCATTGATATGTACCGGTTCAACCGCAAGAACTTGGTTAAAATAAAAGATAGCATCGTGTGGGTGCCCTAGTTTTGAATGTTCTAATCCAATCCTATAAAAATAATCAATACTAGGTTCATCATCTGTATATCCCATTAAATTCCTCCATCTGGTATATGGAAGATTCAGACCGATAAAACTATATATTAATTTGTAGAAGAGACAAACTCAAATCACAGTTATTTGAATTAATTTTGTGGAAAAGGTGCGTGCCTGTCCGATTTGTAGTAAATGTGGTTCTAAAAAGTTTGATAGAGTTAAGGCAATTAAGACCGTTGTTAAATGTGTAAATTGTGGTAGTGTATCAACTATCTGAATGAATTCTATTTTGTACATTTTTATTTCGATGATATTTTATGTTTCAGCATGGCAAGGACATGGAAGGATTCTGATGTTAGTTTAGATACAATAAAGAATCAAACTATTGCTGTTATTGGATACGGCATTCAAGGTAACGCACAAGCAAACAACCTAAAAGATTCTGGAGTTAATGTTATAGTGGGTCTTCAAAACTCAGGTGCAAGTTGGGCAAAAGCGAAGGATGATGGGCATAAAGTTATGACCGTTCCAGAGGCTTGTCAAAATGCTGATGTTATTCATATTCTGATCCCTGATATGGTTCAGTCTCAAGTTTATACGACTCAAATCGAGCCAAACTTGAAGGCAGGAAAAGCTCTATCATTTTCTCACGCAGCTGCCATACACTGGGGATGGATAAAAACTCCTCGTGATGTAGATGTGATAATGGTTGCACCCAAAGGACCAGGTTCTAAGGTAAGAGAAACCTATCAACAAGGCTTTGGAACTCCATCAATAGTTGCAGTTCACCAAGATTATACAAAAAAAGCATGGGACAGGGTGCTTGCTATTGCAAAGGGAATTGGAAGCACACGAGCCGGTGTAATTGAAACTACATTCAAGGAAGAAGTTGAAACTGATTGGTTTGGCGAACAAGTAGATCTATGTGGTGGTTCTGCTTCTATGATAATGAATGCGTTTGAAACTTTGGTTGAAGCAGGATATCAACCGGAAATAGCGTATTTCGAAGTACTCCATGAACTCAAACTTATTGTTGATATGATTCAGAGATATGGAATTGCGGGAATGTATAGAAGAGTAAGTGAGACTGCAAGATATGGAGGCTTAACACGAGGCCCAATGGTAATGGACAGGGATGTTAAAGAAAAGATGAAGAAGGCTTTGAAAATGATTCAAGATGGTTCATTTAACCAAGAATGGTTAAATGATTACAAAAAAAATGGCAAGAATGCATTTGATAGATTCATGAAGGAGATAGGTTCACATCAAGTAGAGAAGGTAGGTTTGAACATGAGAAAAATGATGTGGCCTGGTTCTACAGAATAATTACTTTATTTTAGGAATACTGGTCTGAATAAAACTAATAATAGAATTGAGCGGAGTTCCTGGACCAAAGTTTCCAAGCACGCCTGATTTTTCTAACTCTTCTTTATCATCTTCGGGTATCACACCCCCTCCCATTACAAGTACATCCTTAATTCCTTTTTCTTTGAGAACTTTTACAACTCGCGGAAATAGTGTTAGATGTGCTCCATTAAGAAGACTCAGGGCTACCACATCCACATCTTCATCTTCAACAATCTGCGCTATTCTTTCAGGTGTGGCAAATAATCCGGAGTAAATCACTTCCATTCCTGCATCTCTAAAGGCTCTGCATAGGACTAGAGCACCCCTATCATGACCATCAAGGCCTAACTTGGCAACTAAAATCCTTATCCTTTTTGATTGCACCTTCTGATACATGATTGTTGGAGTATTTTTGGGCTTTAAAACTTTTATTTGTTTTACTTTATTTGCTGATTACTTCAAGAAATCTTTCAACAGGGGATGAGTATGAATATTCTTCTAATTCGTTGTTTATTGTCATTATAATTTGTCTAGATACATTTCCATATAGGGTCTGTAGTATTTCCGATAAGTACTCAGGATGCTCATAACAATCTGGCAAATAACAATGATATTTTTTGTTTAGAGTATCAATTACTTTTTCATAGGTTGGTTTACCAAAGGACAGTAGTGTTTTTTCAATAGCAAGACCTACCAGTGCCTTTTTAACCTCATTTGGTGTACTAATAGTCAAATCCAATCTAATATTCGTAAAAGTTATTTGTTTAGATTAGTATGTAACTTCACGTAAATACACCAAATTATAAAATTTTTAATTAAACCAATGATGGAAAGATACATTAACGTGACAATGTTCTTCTCTATGTTTGTAGGACTGCCATTTGCCATGATTTGAAGAATGCAGCTTAAATTTTATCTTATATCTCTGTTTGCAAGCCAAAATGAATTCAAACATTTTTTGTATGTATTTTGATTGATATTTCTGAGATTATAATAACAAGAAGATTTTATTGTGGATATGATATGTGAATCTTCTATATGGATTTGATGAAAGATCTCAAAAGCGGTAATAGAAGGGCTATTGCGAGAGCCATATCAATGGTAGAAGATAATGATATGGAGGCAAGAGAACTTATCCACAAAATCTTCAAAACTACTGGAAAGTCGATTACAATTGGTATTACAGGTCCAGCAGGTGCCGGTAAAAGCTCACTGATAAATAAAACAAGTTTAGCACTTCATAAAGTAGGCTTAAAGGTCGCTGTTCTTGCAATAGACCCTACTAGTCATATTACTGGAGGTGCAATACTTGGGGACAGAGTAAGGATGACAGAGTCAACTGATTCAGGTACATATATCAGAAGCATGGCCTCAAGAGGCGCAACTGGCGCAATTTCATCAGCTGTAAGAAATAGTATTAGAATACTGGAATATGCAGGTTTTGATCCAATAATTATAGAAAGTGTAGGTGCTGGTCAAACTGAAGTGGATATCTCAAATGTAGTAGATTTTACTGTTGTAGTATTTAATCCAAATACGGGCGATAATATACAAACCATAAAGGCAGGTCTTACAGAAATTGGTGACATTTACTTGATAAACAAAAGCGACTTGCCTGGGGCAAACCAACTTTTTAATTCGGTTCGAGAATTCATTGGTATGTCAGAAAAAAAACCTTCAATTCTATTGACCTCTACAAAATCAAATAAAGGAATGTCTGAATTTGCAAAAAAACTACAGGAATTAATAGAGGACAAACGAAAGACGAAAAGACATTTAGAAGAATTACACCTTGAAGCAGAACTACGAGAAATTGTTTTAAATAATGTCCGAATTAAGGTTAATACAATGCTTGATACGAGCAAGACTTTTGCCAATTACTTTAATAAAGTAAAGATTAGGGAACTTGATCCTTTTGAAGCAGCAGATAAGATTTCAAGGGAGATAAAGTGAATTGACAGAAAAAATAAGAACCGACAGTAATATACCTGTAAAACGAGTCTATGATTCCAAAATAAAACCTCGTAGCAGGAATGAGCAACCTGGGAAAATTCCATTTACAAGAGGCATTCACCCCGGAATGTATCGAGATAGACTTTGGACTATGAGGCAATACACCGGTTTTGGTACTGCAGCACAAACTAATCAAAGATTCAAATATTTACTGGAAAGGGGACAGACCGGCCTCAGTATGGCCTTTGATCTGCCGACTCAGATAGGGTATGATGCAGACGATCCTCATGCAGAGGGTGAGGTGGGAAAAGTGGGTGTTTCAATTACATCGCTAAAAGACATGATGACATGTTTCGATGGAATTCCACTTGATAAGGTTAGCACATCTATGACAATAAACTCTACAGCATCAACATTGCTTTCACTCTATATTGCAGCAGGAGAATCTCAGGGGGTTTCAAGCGAAAATCTTAGAGGAACCACTCAAAATGATATTCTTAAAGAATACATTGCACGAAATACCTACATTTATCCACCGCGACAATCAATTCGTTTAATTGGTGACATGATAGAGTATTGTTCAAAGAAAGTGCCTCAGTGGTATCCAATTTCAATATCTGGTTACCATATGCGAGAGGCGGGATGTAATGCCATACAAGAAATAGCTTTTACCATGGCAAACGCTATAGAATATATCAAGACCTGTACAGAGCGTGGATTAAAAATAGATAAATTTGCACCACGGTTATCATTTTTCTTTTGTTGTACTAGCGAATTCTTAGAGGAAATTGCAAAGTTTAGGGCTGCACGAAGAGTGTACTCAAAAATTCTAAAGGAAAAGTTTCATGCAAAAGATCCAAAATCGTTACAATTAAAATTTCACGTGCAGACAAGTGGAGAGTCTCTTACTGCACAACAACCAGACAACAATATCATACGAGTTGCTATACAATCTATGGCTGCAGTATTGGGTGGATGTCAATCTCTTCATACTAATTCAAAAGATGAAGCTCTTGCCTTGCCTACAGAGGTGGCAGTTAAAATTGCATTAAGAACGCAACAGGTAGTTGGTTACGAAAGTGGAATTACAAAAACCGTAGACCCAATTGCAGGCTCATATTATGTTGAACATCTCACTGACAAAATAGAAGAAGAGGTAAACAAATATCTTAAGAAAATAGATAGAATGGGGGGTTCTCTGGTTGGAATAGAACGTGGATTCTTCCAATCCGAGATAAGGCAAAATGCATACAGACTAAAGCAAGAGATAGACAGTGGTGAGAGAGTAATTGTAGGTGTAAACAAGTTTACTGATACTGGAGAACAGAAATCCGAAATTATGAAAATTGATAATAGTATACAAGACAAACAAGTCAAAAACCTTAGGGAATTGCGTTCAAATCGCGATAACAAAAAAGCAGAACACTCTCTATCAAAAATGAAAGATGCTGCAGAAAAGAATGAAAATTTGATGCCATTTATACTTGATGCAGTAAGAAGCTACTCTACACTTGGAGAAATAAGTAACACCTTCAGAGAGGTTTTTGGTATGTATCAACCAAAGGAGACGTTTTAAGATGAAAATAGATCACGTTGCAATTGCAGTAAACAATTTAGATGAGGCAGTAAGAAAATACCAAAATGTTCTGGGTGTTGACAAAGTGAAATTTGAGACAGTAGAATCAGAAGGGGTCCGTGTTGCTATCATTCATCTAGAAAATTCTAGAATAGAATTGATGGAGGCTATAAAAGATTCTAGTCCTATCAAGAAATTTCTTTCAATAAAAGGAGAAGGCCTTCACCACATTGCATTAGAAATGGATGGTATTGAAGAGGAGATAAGTAGAATGAAAGAAAGCGGGGTGCTATTCCTTGGAGAATTAAGGTCTGGATCGCAAGGATCAAAGATTACATTTATTCATCCAAAATCATTACATGGTGTCCTGACAGAATTATGTTATCATCCAAAATAGAACTACTCTACAAGCTTTAATGTATCGGAGGCAGTAATTATCCCAATAACTTTACTCTGTTTTGAGACAAGAACACATTTTGAATATCTGACAAGGGAAACAAGTGTTTTGACTGGAGTAATATAGTCAACAATTGGAGGACGAGAATCCATTATTTCAGAAAGTTTAATTTTCTTTCTCTGTGTCTCGTCACTATCCAACAAATGCTTCACAATCCCATCCTCTGTTATTAACCCCACTACTTCTCCGCCATTAAATACAGGTATTTGACTAATTGACAAATCTTGCATCTTCTTAATGGCATCATGCAAAGAGTCTGTTGATTTTAATTTGGCAATTTCTTTACTGCATATATCGCCTGCTTTTGGTGACGATTGACTATCAAGTGACCACAAAACCTCAAATATCTTTCGTGCAGTTGCATAACTTGGCTGGCATCTTCCAGATTCAATTTGGTTTATCATTGAAGTACTTACGCCTGTTAGTGTTGCAAGTTTTTGCTGGGTTAGACCAATCTTCAATCTAGCTGGCTTTATCGATTCGAGCCTTGGAAGCATTTTGTGTTATTTATCATCTCCTCAATATTTCAATATTCTCAGACCAAAATAGGAGTTTATCCTTAGAAGGAATTCACAGGTTACAAAAAACTGATTTATTTTTTTGACGTTTTCATAAATATATAAAATAAGAGATTTAGTGGGACAAAAAAGAGAATGGTAGAAGTTATTTTAATCCTGCTTTCCGTCCAAACTTGGCAATTAAGAAGATTACAAAGGCAATTATGAGAAAATCTATCACAATGCCAACAAAATCTCCTATGCCAAAATTTAGTCCATTTCCTACAGGTACGCTGACTATAGCTTTTCTCCAGTCCCCTCCTGGCACAAAAGCACCAGGTATGGGCATGATTAGATCTTGGACAAGTCCCGTAACAACTTTTCCAATCGCTGTGCCCATGATAAAGCCTATCGCTAGTCCAAGTACACCAGATTTACCAATGAACTCTTTGAATTCTTCCCACATGCCTTTGGGAGCTGGTGGAGAAGGTGCATCTTTTGGTGTTATCGCTTCTCTTATTTTTTTTAATTCCTCTAGAATTTCGTTTTCAAGGACCATTGAATAATGCTCAAATTTCATCCTCATATATTTGCTCTAGGTACTATTGATGTTCAAGTTATGAAATACTGTTCCTGTTTTATTTTTCAATATTTCTCTTAGAAAACGCTAAAGCAAATTCTTGAATTGACTTTTCCCAATTTTTTGCTTTAACAATACCGCTTGCAACTAGGATGCCTTTTGCACCAAGTTCTAATGCTCGAGTAACATCCAAGCCTGAAATAATTCCTGCCCCGCAAAGAAGTTTAGTGGATTTATTTACTTTCTTTACCGCATTAACAGAATCGATAATTAATTCTGGTTTTTCTTTTGAAACAGCTTTCCCAGAACCAATAAGCTCGGGTGGTTCTATAGCAATATAGTTTGGATTAAATTTGGCAAATTTTTCAGCCTCTTTTACATCTTGTACACAGACAACAGATTTCATATGTAAGATCCTAAGTCTCTCCACCAATTCTTGAATTTCTTCTGAGGATATGCGATGTTCACTGTGGTTTATCAGGGAACCCTTAACTCCTGACTTTTTTACTAGTTCTGGAACTATGTGACCAGTAGTACTTCCTAACTTAGAAGTGTCCAGATGTTGCGCAAAAACGTTTTCCGATACCTCAGCTGTTTGGGATAGGAGATTCTGGGGTGGACATAATGCAATATTGAGATTGTGTTTTTTTGCAATTTTTGTGGCTATCTTTGCTAGATGGATTGATTTTTCTCCCGCTATCTCTTCATAATTTTTAAAGTTGATGATAAACATCGATTTTCAGGTAACATTAACAACTACGTATATATCAAGAGATCTTCTTTGATTTAAATTACTAGATAGATTTTTTGTCTATACTACTTTCTCAAAACCAAAATAGAAGATTTGGTTAATGTCAAAAGAGGTCACATCTCTCCTAGAAAGAATTGCCTATTTCTCCAATATTTAGGACAAAAATTTGATAAGAAAACGATCCTGATAGTCTTTACATGACAGGAAAAATGACTACTTTTTAATTCCAAGTGTTCTGTTCTTAAGTCTTAAGTATGAATTATGGCATTTACGACATCTGGATGCACTCATGGGATTCTTGGCTCCACAAGAGAAACATACCTTAAAGTGTAGTCTTGCCTTTTGTGCGATCTGTTTTTTTAATGGATCTGTAATTGGCATTTCTATTTCTCCGGATTATCTGTTATTTGATTCTACCTTTTCAGTTTTCCTGCAAGAAGCATTGGAACTTCAGCAGGTCTCTTTGCAACTGGTACATTTGCTTTGGCATACATTGATACTTTGGATTCTGAAGAGCCATAGTTTCCATATATGATTGCGCCGGCATGACCCATTCTTTTTTCTTTAGGGGCGGCCCTTCCTGCAATGTATGCTACAACTGGTTTAGTAAATTTAGTATCTATGATGTGTTTGGCCAGCATTTCTTCTGCATCGCCTCCTATTTCTCCAACAACTACTACTCCATCGATATTGGCACCTTCAGTAATTTTATCAAATGCCTCAATCAGAGGCGTTCCATTAATAGGATCCCCTCCGATACCAAAACAGATGCTTTGACCAAAATTAGCTTGTGAAAGATTATGAGATACCTCATACATTAGAGTGCCACTCCTAGAAATTACTGCTATCTTGCCCGGTTTAAAAGGTGACGCGGGCATAATTCCTATTTTGATAATTCCTGGTATGATTATTCCGGGGGTGTTTGGACCTATTACTATCGCATCTTTCTTTTTTGCCAAATCAACAATTGTCAATGCATCTCTTATTGGTACATGCTCTGGAATGGCTACCAATAATTTTATCCCTGATTCAAGGGCTTCAACGGCAGCAGATAAGAAGAATTGAGCAGGTACAAAAATGATAGATATTTTTGCATTAGTTTCCTTAACAGCATCACTCATTGTATTGTATATTGGGATACCTTCAACTTTCTGTCCTGCCTTCCCAGGTGTAACCCCTGCTACAATATTTGTTCCGTATGATAACATCTGCTGTGTGTGGAAAGATCCAAATTTTCCTGTAATGCCCTGAACTATTACAGGTTTTTTCTTGTAATCCTTTTCACCTTCTTTACCAATTAATAATTCATACAGATTAACCATTTTTATTTACCTCAATTACTGCTGCATTTATTGCTTCTTCAATTGTATCAAACATTTTTGTTCTCGATCCTCTAAGCATCTCTTTTGACTTGTCTGCTTCTGCACCTGACATTCTTGCAAAAACCGTCAAGTCGATTAGCTTATTTTCATATGCTTTAAGAAATGCTGTCGCGACTGTTGTTGTTTTAACAATTCCTCCATAAAGATTGACAAGTATTCCTTCAACTTTTTTCATTTCGCTTATCAATGTGAGTGCTTCGTATACTGTATCTGTTGTAGCTCCGCCTCCAACATCTAAAAAGCAAGCTGGTTTTCCACCATGGTCAGATAACATATCTAGAGTAGACATCACAAGACCTGCACCGTTTCCAACTACCGCTATATTTCCATCAAGCTCCACAAGGGAAAATCCACTCTTTTCTGCCTTTTCTTCAAGTTCTGATATCTCCTGGAATTTGCGTAGCTCATCATGTCTAAACATAGCATTATCATCGATAATGACTTTTCCATCTAATGCTATTAGAGAATCATCCTTTAGAATTGCAAGAGGATTAATTTCTGCAAGTTCCGCTTCCTTCTCTATCGTTACCATTGCTAATTTTTTAAGAATATCGGCAAATTGAGAAAGAGCCAAATCCTTTAACCCAATTTGTTTTCCTATTTCTTCAGCGATCTTTGAATCAACATTCCCAAGCCCGACTTCGTGTATTATTTGATTCTTCACTGCCTCAATTTCTACACCTCCCTCCGAAGATGTGATGACTGTAAAGCATCTTTTGCCCCTGTTTAGGAATAACGAAAGATATAGTTCCTTTTTGATTTCTGCCATTTTTTCGAGTAAAATTGCCTTTGTTTTTTCACCCTTGACAACTTTTTGCATTATTTCTGGATATTTTAGCTCAAATTCGTCTTCATTGTGACATTTTTGAATGGCTCCAGCTTTACCCCTTCCTCCAACGGCCATTTGGGCTTTAATCACAAAAGGAAAACCTAAGGTAGATGCGTCCTTTCTTCCTTGTTCTATGTTTGTCGAAGTTAGCCCTTGAGGAGTTGGAATTCCATACTGGGAAAATAACTCTTTAGCTTGATATTCTAGTAAACGCATGAAAACTTTTCATTTTCATGGTCTTTATAATCTGTTTGATATTGCAACTGGTTTTAACTAAATTGTTCCTCAAGAAGGTCTACTGACTGTAAGAACAAATCTCTACTCTTTCTCATTATCCAGTCAGGAAATTCTTCTAGAGTGAACACAAACTGTTGCTGAAAACTGGGAACAACTCCTCCACCTGAGGTTATAACTTGAACTAGGACATATCCTTCTGTGATAGAGCAAACTGTTTCTTGATAGGACTCTCCTTCCTCTTCTAGAGTATTTCTGTATAATATTATGGGGATTTTTGTTTTTCCTACAAGAGAAGAGCCCTTTTTCAATAAAACCGTAAAGTGGGATATTAGCCAACCATCTAGAGTTATCTGCTTTGGCATGTACTTAGATTACTCTTTTATTATTTAATTGAATGGATAAAACCCTATTCAACTGAGATTCGAATCTTTTGACCATCTAAATCTTCATCTTTGTAACTTCTTGCCTTGTCAGTAAATTCTATTCTTTTTACTCGGACTAGGAAGATTAGATCGGATTGATTCTCTTTTACCATCTCTAATGATTCGTTATCAAGATCCAAAATGTATGCTGCATCTATCAAATCAGTTGGGTTGTATCCTTTCTCTTTTCTTAAGACTTGCAACCTTCTAGCTATGTCTCTTATCAGTCCCTTTGCTAACATTGTATGATTCCTTGAGGTACTGATAAAAACAATTAATGAATCGCGATTTGACGATGCGTAACCCTCTTTCTCAGCATATCCTACAACAAAATCTTCTTTTGACAATTTTAGCTCAATTTCTCCTAAATTAAAGGTAAATGTCCCATTTTTTATCAATCCATCTACAATTAGATTGGGATCAGTTCTAGAAAACTCGGAAACCAACCTTTCCATATTTTGTTTAGCCTTTGGTCCTATTTTCTTTCTGTCTAAATCTAATTTAGGAACTACTGGAAGTCCTTCTGTAATGAGACTTGATATAAGATTAAGACCTTCAGATTTTTCTAATTCTATAATCTTATATTTTTCAACATTTAATTGTGATCTTAGCAACTCATCTAACGATTCTAACATGGTTCTTTGCGAAGGTTTCACGCAGATTATTGCCTCGTTTAGAGGCCATCTTCTTTTTAATTTACCTTTCATCCTAGCAGCCGATGAAATTGACACTGTCTCTTTCATTAGATCAAATGCTTCCTCCACTTTATCATTTCTAAAAGAGTTTTCAATTGAGGGAAATTTTTCCAATAAGATATTTACTTCCTTTGCAAACATTGCATTATACAGATACTGGGTAATAAAAGGACAAATTGGATGAATCAATATGTCTAAAGTTTTCAAAATCTCTCGAAGCGTTGCATATATTGCAAATCTTCTCTCCTTTTGTGATTCATCTTCAGTCCATAAATGTTCACGGGTAATTGGAATGTATACTTGACTGACTGAATTTATCATATAATCGTCTATTGATCTTGCTGCTTCATGGAATTTGCATTTGTCTTGAGATTCCATAACTGATGAAATAAGTTTTTGAAGTTTTGAAAGAATCCAAATTTCGGGTTCTTGTAAAAGATTTTTTTCTTTAGCCCATTCTAAAGAACTAGATTCAGTATACCTATCGAATTCACTGTTTTGCTGAAAGTATAGATGAAGATGGTACAATGTACTTAGAATCTGGTACGGCCTTGCTACAAGTTCATCAGTGCTAAAATTGAGTGGCTCGATTGGGCTTGATTTCCATATGAAATAAAGTCTAATCAAATCAACAGAATATTTTCTAAGGAGCTCGCTTGCATCAAGTACATTTCCGAGACTTTTACTCATCTTACTTCCATTTTTGTCAAGTACATGTCCTTGAAACAAAAATGACTTAAAGGGAGCAACAGGCATATCTCTGAAAATAACATTTTCAATGAGAAGAGTGTACGCCCAGCCTCTAGTTTGATCTATTCCTTCAGTAAGAAACTGGGCTGGGATGTATTCTTTATAGTCGGAGTCAGAGAGTGATGCAAAAGGTGCTGCACCACTATTGTGCCAAGTATCGAGAACAAACTGCTCTCTCTCCATTTTATTTCCACATCTATCGCATTTTATGATCACTTTATCAATCCAAGGTTTGTGTAACTCGAAGTTTGGTCCGTCTGGGAGATCTGAAGAGGCTTTGATTATTTCATCTCTTGAGTAATACCATTTATGGTTTTTACAGCTTTTACAATTCCACCTAGGTAGAGGACAACCCCAGATGCGTTCTCTTGAAATACACCAAGGATGTTTGTCCTTTATTATCTCAAGAAATCTATTGCGAGGAGGTTCATAGAAGTAATCTACATTTTCTGCTGCTTTTACTGCCTTATCTCCTAATCTGTCCAGGAAGTAGAAAAATCCCCTCCTTGCAAGCCATAAGAGTTTGTGATGTGACCTCCAACACAATGGATATTGATGTTTTATCTTTCCGATCCTTACTAGTGCACCCTTCTCCTTAAGACTCGTTATAATTTTTTCATCTGCATCTCTTAAGAAAAGATTAGAAAATATTCCAGCATCAGACGTGAAAGTTGCTTCATCGTCTATTGGATTGAAGATGTCAATTCCTCTTTTTGTTGCAATATCGAAGTCTTCCTCTCCATTAGCCGGTGACAAGTGTACTAATCCACTTCCAGTATCAATATCTACGAAATCTTCTGCCACTGTTGTATGGAATTTGACCATTTCAGAATATTTGAGAAGGCTTGGGATCTCATTTAACAAAGGATGTAAATACTTTTTGCCTTCCATAAAGGAACCTTTGATTTTCTTTCCTATTGCATATTCGTCAATTCTGACTTCCTTCATGAATTCTTCTAATCTCTTTTCTCCAACAAGCCAAGTTTCATCTTTAACTTTTACATAAACGTAGGTTTCGTCGGGGTTGAGTGCTACCATTGTATCTGTTACAAGAGTAAAAGGCATAGTGGTCCAAATAATCAGGTAGAGATCTTCGTCAAGCAATTTTACTTTGTAGTAAAGTGAAGGATCTTGAACAGTCTCATATCCTTGATTTACTTCTGCATGACTCAGCGATGTTTGACAGCTGGGACAATATGCAACTACTTTATAAGCCTCTGATAAGATTCCGTCTTCATTTGCTTTTTTTAGGTATTTCCATTCTCTTTCTATGTATTCATCTTTGTAAGTCCAGTATGCATTATTTTGATTAAATGACATACCCAGAAGATTATCAACTTCTGTCCATTTTTCATTAAACTTGTGTACTATCTTCTTACATTCAGCAACTAACTTTTCTATGCCGGCAGATTCGATGACTTGGGATTTGCTTCCTGTAATCCCTAATTCTTTTTCAGCCTGCAATTCAACTGGAAGTCCTTGGGTATCCCATCCTGCATTGAAAATTATCTTGTATCCGCGATGTGTTGTATATCTATACCATAAATCCTTTATAATTCTCCCTCGAAGATGGCCTGCATGAGGAATTCCATTCATAGTGGGAGGTCCTTCTATGAATGCAATTCTCTTTGTCTTATTTGACGACTCAAAAATTAATTTCTCTAAATCTAAGGATGTAGTCTGCTTTTTTACCTGCTCTTCTATAATCTTTGGATCGAATTCGCTTGATAATTTCATTCAAACAGGAGGTAAATTTTATGATATTATAAAGGTACAATATTAATGAGAATTTGACATTTTAGAGTCATGTTTGTTATACAATTTTTTTACTTTATGAGAAATTAAACGGGAGATATGCAATTTTAATTGCATCAAGTAAGTCGACTTCAGTTACTGACCCTTTTATGTCCCATGCTCTGATTATCATATCCGAAGTATCCATTGGATTATTAGCTGTTAAAGAGAATTTTAGGTACATAAATTCATTGCTGTAAGCTGTCTTGGCAGTCACATTCTTGAAAATCTTGTGAGGGTCTTGTATTGATACTCCAGAATATTTGTCATAAGCAATCCATGTATCACTTTTATACGATTGCGGGGAAGGACCTTTCAGATTTAAGAAAATTATCACATGCTGAATAGCCTTTGCATCCCCATTGCGATGGATCTTTAAAGTTAGATTAGAAATATCGCTAACATAGAGTTTCTGCGTAGCTATTGTTTGAATGTGGTTTGATATGTCCACTGATTTTCCATTGACTTGCAGACCATCACTATATGATACTAACATTCCTCCTCCAAATTCTGGTCCATAATGAGTTCCATGTCCATTGATTGCAAACACTGGAAAATTTGGAACTGACATGCCAGTTATCAGAACAAGAAAAGTTGAGATAGCTACTAGCCTATTCATCAGTGATTTTTCTATATAGTATACATATAAAGATTTAGGGATATTTTATTTATGAACTCTATGAAAAAGCTATTGTTCCTATGTGGAGATGATTCTCTACAATTGATTTAATAGCATTGGATTAAAATTAATCCAAGTTAATGATATGAGATTTTTATTGCATTGAGAATATCAGATTCGGTCATTATTTTTGAATTATCCCATGTTCTAATGATTATATGTGATGTATCCAATGGTTTTTGGGGAATAATTAAGAAATTTATGTACATGAACTGAGTGTCATATGATGCTTTTCCAGTTATACTTTGGAAAATCTTGTGAGGGTCGTGCACAGCTACACTACCTGTCTTGGAAAAGTCAATCCATGTATCGCTATAGATAGGGTGTGTGTGGTTTCCCTTCAGGTTAAGGTAGATTACCAAGTGTAGAAGAGACTTGGGACTTCCTACATGGTATATTTTTAATGATACGTTTGAAGAATAATCTATTGGAAGTATTTGTGTTTGAATTGTCTGACTATGTCTTGAAATATCAAACGGCTTTCCATTAATTTTTAGTCCATCTGTAAATTTAGCATAAGGCCCTGAACCAAATGATGATCCAGTAGGTGCTGTGATTGCAAAAGCAGGTGAATTTGATATCCATAATCCTGCAAAAATAACCATCAAGACAGATATACTCAATATTTTGAATATTCCCGTCATAGCTGATTCTCTAAACGATTTGAATATAAGAATAAAAGATCCAACAGATTGACAAATCTACTAGTCATTATTTATTCGCAAGTTGGAATGGATATAAGTATTTGTGACAAATTGTCTATTCTGGAAATGATCTCTACTTGTCAAACTAGACCTAATTTTGAATCTACTTTGATATGAATTCGTTCTCCGTTTTGAATGTGATCGCTATAAATCATTTTTGTTTTTATTCCTTTTTTATTAAGATATCCTTCGAGTAGCATAGCCCATGGAATTGAATGTCCGCTGTTGATTTTTGACTCTACCACAAAGTGATTTTCCTTAGGTTCGTATCGTAATTGACCCGAACAAGTTATTGCAAGTGTAGAATCAACAAGTGATATTATTTCATCTAATGTTTTTGATTCGAAATCTACGCCATTTTTTTCTAAGAAGGCTAAGATATCAATTCCTTTATTCTTGGAATTCAGGATTGAATTTAGGACGTATCCAAGTCCACTATTATTTATTGCCTGGATAGACTTGAGTGTATCTTGCGCATCAACTTTTGTCATATTTGTAAGATCATTTATCTTCAACCCGTTCTTCCAAATCTGATCAAACGACTTTATCTGATTAGTTCCCAATACATCGGTAGATAGGAAGATTGCGCCTTTGCCGTTATTACTGTTTATCATAAGAATCTCGGTGTCATCAAAAATTATGACATTTTGTGAGTTGTCGGCGGATTTTAAGCTTGTTCCTACTGGAAGCTCGCGAAATGTTTCCGTCCCTACAAGGTTTGAAGGAATGACAATTTTTACGTCCAAATTCTTTCTCATGGCATGAATCAATACTTCCTTACATTGGGACAAGAGATTAAGTCCCCACGAGTCTACAACTACATGTATAGATGTCTTTGAAGACTCGATCATTGATTGAAGTTGTCTGAAAACAAAATTTGGAGCAAGATGGAAATATCTCTTCTCTTCTGAACCCCTCGCTTTTTTTGTCTCTTCACTAAGTTTTTTTAATTTTGTTATTAAACTATTCATTGCGTTTACATGATTTATCTGCTCCTGAATTATTTCGTCAAATGCATCCTCTGGAGCAATTGCAGTACACATTATAGGTTTGCTCTTTGATATGATTGCAATCTTTTTTTTCTCAAGTTTAAGTAATGTTGGATAAACTTTTGTTCTCGGTAAATTAGAATAATACGATAATTCACCCGCCGAAATTGTTCCCTTTGCGATCAAAGTCACATAAGCTTGTGCCTCGTATTTGCTTAGCCCAAATTCTTCTAGACTTACAGCCAGATCTTGACCTTTGACCATGATTGAGATAATGTAATGGGAAGGTAAGCTGAATAGCTAAATTCATTGAACAAATCCTAGAAAAAATACTAAGCTGTATCCGAGGGACTTGTGACTATGGTGACAGAACTTGATGAAACGAACCATTGATAAGCCTAAAGTCGTCGTTGTATTTAGAATTGAAAATACAATCAAAATGGGTTGTGGAAAATGAACTTAAGAATAATCTAGTTCGAGTCAGCACAATAAAACCCAGAATTGATTATGCTACTGATATCGTGGACGGTCTTTTAGATATTCTAGTACATCATAGAGAGGATGTAAACAGGAACAATCTCGAGCAGTATAAGCGAATAGACAATGATGAAAAATCTATAAACTTGCTTGAAAAACAAATTAGATACGAATTCGAAATTTCGTATATTATAGAATCACTTAGGCAAGTTAGGCGAAGTCTTGATTCCATTGTGGGTCTTGGACACGTTCCTAATGTCATTTCTCCCACAATATCAATCGTGAGGACAATAAGGTCCCGACTACTTGCTCTCATGCCGACCTTAGATTTTCAAATTGGGGAATTGTCAATATTATTGAGTGGAATTATTGTAGATTCTGCTCATCTAACAAGTTCAAACTTGGATTTTGGTAAGGCAAATGATATCTCAAGTAGGCTTTTAGATGAAGCTAAATTGATTGCTGACTCTAAAATATACAAGCAGTTCCCTAATGTAGATTTCTCGTAAAGTTTGCTATGCTCGATTTTTCAAGGAGCGAAAGCAAAGAGGATTTGTCAGGCCATCTTGACAAAATAAGGGAATTCTCTTCGAAAATTCAACAAAAAATCTCTCAAATGACAGAACCGCATGATGATAACTTTATTGAGTCGCTCTCCTTAGAAGAGTTAAAGGACCTTAGGCAAGTAATTCTCGCATCAGAATATCTTTTAACAAAATACAAAGACAAGAAAGACATTAAGGAATTTCTTGAAGATTTCATTGGAATAATGTTGAATGCAGGAAATTCTGTTAATAACTTAAATGATGAATTGCAAGACCTTGTTTTTTCAGCTGAATTTGCATTAAAACAAATCCAAACCTTACATGATGAGGTAACTCAGAATTTGGTTCTAGGAAAAAGTAATCAGACGAAAATTGACGACTTTAAGATACCCCTAGGAAAACAAGAAATAATCTCTGCTAATCCTGTAAAAACTGAAGAAAAGAACATAGAACCTAGTGCAATTAATTTAACAAATCCTACTAGACGAATTCACACCAATGATTACCTTGCAAGAACAGTAGTTGAAATCTAGATGATGAGAACTTGAGTCTAGCACCGCAAGAATTGGAAAATAGCGCAAGTAAGTTTGCTGCCGAAGCTATAAAACTTGATTCACAAGGGGCAAGAGGTATGGCAATTTCTAATTATCAAAGAGCAATTGAATCTTTAGTTAAGCTCATCCATCTCTATCCTGAAAACAAACTAAATCGGGTTTATCAAGAACGTGTTGCAGCATATCAGAATCGCATAAAGCAACTGCAGCTTAATAACGTAGAAGTAGAACCAGTTGTAGATACCAAAGCATCGCCTGAAGAACAAAAACAATCTCTTGCAAGAAATGACTTTGACTCAATGATAATGAAGGAGAAACCTAACATCAGTTGGGAAGAAGTCATTGGGTTAGATGATGCCAAGAACGCTTTACGAGAGTCGATTGTATATCCAGCAAAAAGACCAGACCTATTTCCATTGGGATGGCCAAGAGGTATGTTACTTTATGGTCCACCGGGATGTGGAAAGACCATCTTAGCAGCAGCAACTGCAAGTGAAATTGATGGTTACTTTATCAATGTCGATGCAGCTTCAATGATGAGCAAATGGTTGGGTGAAGCTGAAAAAAATGTTTCCAAGTTATTTGCAATGGCAAGAAATATGGCTGAAAAAGAAGGATTACCAGTAATTTTATTCATTGATGAAGTTGATTCACTTCTTGGAAGTAGAAATAGTGAGGTTGGAGGAGAAATTCGTGTCAAGAACCAATTCCTCACTGAAATGGATGGAATTAATGGTAAAGGAAAAGATTTGAAACTATATGTAATTGGAGCGACAAACAAGCCCTGGAGTCTTGACTGGCCATTTCTTCGAAGATTTACTAAAAGAATCTATGTCTCTCTTCCGACATTGGAAGCCAGAATAAATTTATTTGATCTTTACACATCTCCTTTGAAAAAGGAAGATAAGGTTAAGTCAGCAGAGCTTGCAAAGTTAGCCGACGGATATAGCGCAAGTGATATCAAAGATATATGCCAATCGGCACAGCTCATGGTAGTAAATGACTTGTTCCATTCTCCAAATTTTGGGGAAACAGTATTGGGTGAAGAAAAAGCTCAACCACGCCCCATTTCTATGGGAGACTTTAAGGAAATAATTACAAGAAGAAAGCCAAGTGTTAGCATGGAAATGATAAGGGCTTATTACAAGTGGAGCGAGCAATTCAGAGCTCTCTGATTGCATTTTTTACAAAATCTTCAAAAATTAGAAATCAACACCGAGATCGGCATAAAATTTAAATTCCTATGCCTGTGCACATGACGAGGGTTTCAAGGATTCCAACAAAAAAAGCCAAACATGCAAACAAGTTTGGCAAACTACTTTTAGAAGATGGGACCGTTTTTGAAGGAAAGGGTTTTGGCTATTCTACTACTTCTTTTGGTGAAGCCGTTTTTAATACTGGCATGTCTGGTTACACTGAAGCACTTACAGATCCATCCTATGCTGGACAGATTCTTACACTCACTTACCCACTAGTTGGTAATTATGGGGTACCAGATCCTTTAGCGAAAGATAACGACGGAATAAGAAAGTATTTTGAATCCGACGGAATACAGGTTAGAGGATTAGTGGTACATGAACTATCGCTTACAGCTAGTCATTGGAATATGTCAATGACGCTAGATGAGTGGCTCTACAATGAAAAAATCCCAGGTATATCAGGTATTGATACTCGTGCTTTGACAACGAAACTTAGGTCAGAAGGTGTAAAGATGGCAGCACTTGCTGTATCTGAGAACGAAATTGATGAACATGATTTGAAAACAAGGCTTGGTTCCTACAAAAAATACAATGATGAAGAGTTTATGAATGTAATTTCCACTAAAGTGCCACAAATCTATGGAACTTCAGGCGAATCAATAGTAGTAGTAGATACTGGTGTAAAAAATGCGATTCTACGAAATGTCAGGGCCTTGGGGTTCAAAGTTATCAAAGTGCCTTGGAATTATTCTATTGAGAAAATAATGTCATATAATCCAAAAGGTGTTGTACTTTCTAATGGGCCAGGAGATCCAACCAAATGTATTGATACAATGAAGACAGCAAAAGCATTAATTGAGAAGAATGTGCCAACCCTTGGAATTTGTTTAGGAGCACAAATTCTGGGTCTAGCGGGTGGAGCAAGCACTTACAAACTAAAATATGGTCACAGAGGACAAAATAAATCCTGCATAGATATAGATACCAATCAAGTATATGTTACTAGCCAAAATCACGGATACTGTATAGATCCAGAGTCATTAAATAAAACTGATTTCAAAATGTGGTTTAGAAATGCAGATGATAAAACAGTTGAAGGAATAAAACACAAACAAAAAAAGATTATTGCAGTTCAGTTTCATCCGGAGGCATCTCCAGGACCTTTTGATTGTATGTTTGTTTTTGAGAAACTAAAGAAACTCATAGGGGAGGACAATGCCAAAAGATGAGTCTTTAAAGAAAATTCTAGTTCTTGGCAGTGGGGCAATCAAAATCGGAGAAGCAGGCGAAAGTCACCAAAATGACCGCTAATTCGACTACTCCGGTAGCCAGTGCCTCAAGGCCATTCGAGAAGAAGGAATTAAGAGCATACTTGTAAATCCAAACATTGCAACAATACAAACTGACACAAGATTTGCAGACAAGGTGTATTCTATCCCAGTAACTCCAGAATATGTTACATCCATAATTGAAATGGAAAGACCAGATGGACTAATGCTTGGTTTTGGAGGACAGACGGCATTAAATTGTGGTGTTAAGCTCGAAGAATTAGGAGTTCTAAAAAAATACAATGTTCGAGTTCTTGGGACTCAGGTAAAAGGAATAAGGGATACAGAAGATAGGCAATTGTTTAAGGACTCTATGATTGAATGCGGGGTTCCTGTACTGAAAAGTAGGACTGTCTATAACTTTGAAGAAGCAAAAAAGATTGCAAATGAGCTTGGATATCCAGTAATTGTGAGAGTCGCGTATACGTTGGGAGGAAAAGGTGGGGGAGTAGCTCATAACGAAATTGAGCTTCACGAAATAGTAGGAAGGGGTCTTAATGCTAGTCTTGTTGGTCAGGTTTTAATTGAAGAGTATGTTGGCCATTGGAAACAAATTGAATATGAAGTGATGGCAGACTATCATGGAAACAATGTCATAATTTGCAACATGGAAAACGTACTATCAATGAAGGTACATACTGGTGACAATATAGTTGTGGCACCATCACAAACATTAGACAACACTGAATATCAAATGTTAAGATCTGCTGCATTACGTGCGGCAAAACATGTTGGAATAGTAGGAGAATGTAACATTCAATTTGCTTTAGATCCAGAATCGGACAAGTATGTTGCGATAGAGATGAATCCACGTCTTTCTCGCTCTTCTGCCCTTGCAAGCAAAGCTACTGGATATCCTATAGCATACATGGCTGCAAAGATTGCCATGGGGTATACTCTATCAGAACTTGTTAATCGGATAACTAAAACTACAACTGCCTGTTTTGAACCCTCTCTTGATTACATCGTATGTAAACATCCACGTTGGGATTTTAGCAAATTTGAGCTTGCGAATAGGAACCTTGGTCCAACTATGAAATCAGTAGGTGAAGTAATGGGTGTAGGACTGTGTTTTGAAGAGGCTTTCCAGAAATCTATTAGAATGCTTGAGATAGGAAATGACGGTCTTGTTGCAAACCGAAACTCTGAAAAGGAATACGACATTGAACGATTAGAAGATAAGCTACAAAAGCCTGATGATGAAATATTATATCATGTGGCAGCTGCTCTACGACATGGAATGTCAGTTGATAGAATATACAAGTTATCCGCAATCGATCCTTGGTTTATTGAAAAGATACAAAACATCATAGACCTAGAAAAGAGTCTAAAAGAATTAGACCTTAACTCAAGTCTTTTGCAGAAAGCAAAAGAGCTTGGATTTTCAGATAAACAAATTGGAAGGTTAGTTGGAAAAGATGACCTAGAAATACGAAAAATGAGAAAAGATGCAAAAATAAAACCAGTCGTTAAGAGAATTGATACACTTGCTGCGGAGTGGCCTGCGAAGACAAACTATCTGTATATGACATATGGTGGGAAAGAAAATGATTTTGAAGTAGATCCCAATGATGAGAAAATAGCTGTATTGGGAGCAGGACCGTATAGGATAGGGAGCAGTGTAGAATTTGACTGGGGAACTGTAAACATGGTTTGGGGACTCAAAGCAAATGGAATAAAAGAGGTTTCTGTAATAAACTGCAATCCCGAGACTGTTTCTACTGATTATGATATTTGTGATAGGTTATACTTCGAGGAATTGACGTTAGAACGTATACTTGACATATCGGAGTTCGAAAAACTCAGTGGGATAGTTACTGCTGTCGGTGGTCAGACTGCAAATAACCTTACACCAAAACTTGCAAAAAATGGCATCAAGATAATTGGTACCTCCTCCGAGGATATAGATAGAGCAGAAAATCGTTCTACATTTAGTAAGGTTCTTGACGAGCTCCACATCTTGCAGCCACCATGGCAAGCATTTGCAAAACTAGGAGACGCCAAGAAATTTTCTGCAAAGGTTGGATATCCAGTTCTTGTGAGGCCTTCTTATGTTCTTAGTGGTGCTGCAATGAAAGTGGTCTGGTCAGAAGACCAGCTAAAAAATTATCTTGCACAAGCAGCAAATGTTTCTCCAGATTATCCAGTTGTTATTACAAAATTTATGCTAAACTCTCGTGAAGCAGAAGTGGATGGTGTATCTAATGGCCGTGATGTCATAATAGGTGCAATTGTTGAACATATAGAAGGAGCAGGCATACATTCAGGGGATTCGATGATGTGCATACCGCCTTGGAGTCTAGGTAACAAAGTAACTGAAACCATAATGGACTACACAAATAAGATAGCAAATGCTTTTACAATAAAGGGACCATTTAATTTACAATTCTTAATAAATAACGATCAAGTCTATGTGATAGAGCTCAATATTCGGGCTTCTAGGTCCATGCCATTTGTATCAAAATTTGTAAAAATGAATCTAATTAATTTGGCCTCAAAAGCAGTTTTAGGAAAAGATCTGCCAAAAGTTTCCAAAGACAGATGGAGAAAAATTCATTCCTATGGGATAAAGGTACCTCAGTTTTCATTTATGCAGCTAGATGGAGCAGATGTAATACTAGGAGTGGAAATGCAATCAACAGGAGAAGCGGCCTGCTTTGGAGACAGCTTCTATGATGCGCTATCCAAAGGTTTACTTTCAGTAGGATATTCGTTACCGAAAAAGGGCGCAGTCTTAATTACCGCTGCTGGATCTGAAAACAAAAAAAAACTATTCCACACTGCTTTACTTCTCAAAA
>CAZIHN010000003.1:0-43446 GCA_964538845.1 uncultured Nitrosopumilaceae archaeon
AGATGCCAGTTGTTGATCCGATAAAATGTGTTGCAAGAATTGCAAGTAAAGCAGGACTAAGTGAAAAGACAAAACGCAAAGCTCTGCAAATTCTAAAGGATGCAGCAGAAATCGAAATTTCTGCTGGAAAGGATCCGATGGGTCTTGCAGCTGCGGCATTGTATCTTTCATGTGTTATGAATGGAGAAAACAAAACGCAAAAAGATGTTGCACAAGCTGCCGGAGTAACCGAAGTTACAATCAGGAATAGATACAAGGGATTAAAAGAATCCCTTAAGCTCTAAATTTTTTTCAGTCTATCAGAGATACTATGATCCAAATTTTTAGGTAATACATTAATTGGCTTACATTGAACTCTGTTTCTAATTTCACCAAAAATGATGGCGTGGCCCTTGTTCGCAGACAAGCAGAGATTACCTCTTACAATCCACATGTGGGATTACACACGAAAGTCTGCGGAGCCACGCTCCCTAAGCAGTAGATTTTACATCCTTCTGCATTATTTATTATATAACATTGTACTATTTATCATTTTATTATTAATTTTTCATAATTAGGAGAATTTAATAACATTTTTAGAAAATTAGATATTTAATTTGAACTTTTTCGACTAATTTTCTTGCTTTAAAATATGAATTTGATGAAATTATTGCCGACAGGCTAATCAAATACTACTCCTGAATCTAAATTGATGAAACTTTCTGGAAAAATTGCTGTCGTTACAGGTGGAAGTAGAGGAATTGGAAAGGCTACAGCAAAACTTCTCGCAGATCATGGTGCTACTGTTATAATTACTTCAAAGGACAACTCATCTCTTGAAATTGCAGTTAAAGAATTGAAAGTGATAGGATTTCCTGGTGACATTAGAAAGGAGAATGATGTTCAAAATGTTGTAAGAAAAACCATAGAAAAATTTGGCAGGATAGATATCCTGATAAATAACGCAGGAATTTTTCCCAAAGTAAAACCATTGCATGAAATTTCCGAAGACGAATGGAATGAAGTAATAAATACCAATCTAACCGGACAGTTTCGTTTTACCAAGGCTGTAATTCCTCAAATGATGAAACATGGAGGATGTATTGTTAATGTATCATCGGATGCAGGCTTGAAATCATTTGAGAATTTTGAAGCTGATGCATATAGTGCCTCTAAAGCTGCTTTAGTATTGCTGACAAAGGTATGGGCTGTGGAATATGCCAAATACAATATTCGAGTAAATTGCGTATGCCCAGGAATAGTGGAAACAGATATGACAAAACCATACCTTAGAAACGATTCTGAGAGGGCAATAGCTGCTTCTGAACATCCAATAGGACGAATTGGAGTTCCTGAAGATGTAGCAAAGGCAATACTATATCTTATCTCAGAGGATTCCTCATGGATTACTGGAGTAATTTTACCAGTCGATGGAGGTGTCGTAGCGAAGTAAAGGCCCAATCAAATTAATAAGAGCCTTTTCCTTAATTAGAATATGGACTCGAAGAGAAAACGTAATCTAAAGATAATCATAATGCTTTCAATCATCTGGTTCGCTTCAGCATTGCCTGTACCTTTTTTGTGGTCTAACCCAACTCCTCAACAATCACAACAGTTTCAGAGTTATTTGGAAATAGCCGCATTGATTTCAATTCCATTTATTGCAATGGGAGTAGCATGGACACTGAAGCCCGAACTTGCTACCCGAGGTTAACCAAGAAACTCCACTGCTCCAAGTCCTTCCTTAGTAGTTTTTATCCACCTAGTTCTTCCTACTTGTTCTATTTCGATAAATTTCCAGTCGCGTTGGAGGGGCTGTATTATATTCTTGTCTAGGCTTGCAAATCTAGCCTGTTGAATATTTTCTTCTCTTGCGTTTACAACAATTAGCTTCTTGTCATGAGCAATCTTGGCCATATCTTTTTTTGTTATCCTTCCTCCATTTTCCTGTATGATTTTCAATGCTTGCACCAGAATCTGTTTCGGGGTATGAATATCATAAGAAGGTAATTTCACAACTGATTTTAATCCAGATGAAAGTTGTTCTCCTTTTAAACTGGCGTAGCTTTCTGGTTCTGCATAATATGGAGTAAGTTTTGTATTGACCTGAAACATCATGCATGCCATCATACATGCTATAGCTTGAATTTTTGATCCTGAAGAACAGTTTACAAAAATATCGTTGTCTACTTCTTTAAGTACTATCTCTCGAATCGCTTTTAGAAGCTTAAAAAGATCAAATCTATCAGAGTTTGCGATTTGAACTTCTATCTTCTCTTTTTTAAGATGAGTTTTTATTTTTTCCATAAAACCTTGTGCTCTATCCTTTGATGGTTCATGCATTAATAGCCAAACTCGGTCTGCTTTCATTTGTTTTGCAGGAATCGCAATTCTATCAATCTCAAAGCCTACAGGAGCAATGTGTACACGAAGGTTAACTATTTTACTCATTATAGTAAGTATAGTATGCATACTAAATTGATAATATATAATAATTTCGCTTTACGTTAGAAATTATGCAACAAAAGTTTGAACAAGAGCAAACGAAAATAATTTTTTACCCGAGAGTAAAATCAATCTTCGAAGGACATTAACTCTTCATCCAATTAGCTTGTTCGAGATGATCAATTGATTGAATCAACGTGTTAAGAGTTGGTAGAACTGCAGTAACCGCTTGAAATTCCTCATACATCATTTGTTCTTCATCTTTTGAAATAACATTGTTTTGTACAATTTCAAAAAACTTGTCCTCTTTGTTAATATGATCGTCAAGATAAACTGCATAAGCCTTGAGATATCTTGCTACACGTTCTCTTTGGTTCTCACCTTCTTTCCATTTTTGCAAATATTTTGAAATGTTAGCTGCAATTCTTCTTCCAAATTCGTGTTCTATCATAAATGTCCGTACCTCTTGCTTTAAAGAATCATAAGCCACGACGCAAGGAAAATATTGATTTTCTTCTCTAGCATAATGAATTGCATCTAAAAAGTCAAACATTATCGCGATCATTTTTTCCATATCAGAAAATGGAACATGTTGATTGTTGTTGAGACTTGAATAGCATTTTTTAATTACTTTTTCTAATCTTCGAATTTGTTTATGATCTGCTCTTAAA
The DNA here is from genome assembly GCA_964538845.1 of uncultured Nitrosopumilaceae archaeon. Lineage (GTDB taxonomy): Archaea > Thermoproteota > Nitrososphaeria > Nitrososphaerales > Nitrosopumilaceae > Nitrosotalea. Next base: position 3,096 of record CAZIHN010000003.1, read on the forward strand.
AGTTCTGTGGCACTCATTTTTTGCTATTTTAATCCTAGGTCTTTACAGTAAATAGTATTACTTTTTTTGGATTGTATTCAACTATAGCGAAATGAGGGTTTGAGAAACCCCCTCCATAATAGCCTGCAGGTCCTCCAATACCTACCCTAATTAGATAGTTATTTGCAGGTTCTATCTCGATCTCTCTACTTTCAATTATGAATCGAGAGATTTTTTGATGTTTTGGTATAATTTTAGAGTAGATCTCAGTTATCTTGCTGTTGTTTACTATTACAGTCTCCAGGTGTTGATGGCCCGCAAATATAATATGGTCTCTAACTTTCTTTTTTACTTCTTGAAAAGCCGATGAAGCCATATAATGATATCCAGAGTTGCTAAAAAATTCAAAGTCTTCTTCGGTTAGTCTTTGCCAAGTTCTCTGATACAACCATGATTCATCACTTCCTGTATCGTGTGGGGTTATCTTTTTTGGATCAAGTGGGCCTCCATGTACACAAAAAAGCCCATTTTTTATATCAATAAACTCTTGTCGTCCAAATGTACCATCTCTATTTTCCTTAAAAAATGAAAGATCATCCTTGTCAAGTAATTCATGCGCGTCAAGGCTTTCGAATGAACTTCCACTTACTTTTCTTTTGTAAAGAAAACCCTCATCATGATTTCCCATTACAGAAAAAAGCTTGTAGTTCTTTTCTAGTGATTTCATTTTAGTAAGAACCAGCTTTGGATAAGCACCTCGCTCAAGAAGGTCACCCAAGTTTATTACTCTTGAAAATGAACCATATTTTTTTGTAAATTCTTTGCTTGATGAAATTTCAAGAATTGTATCTAAGGCATCAATATCTGCATGTATATCGGAAAAGACTAGGTCCATGTGACAGGAGAATCTTGTACCTATTTGTAACCTTTCGTGAGACTAAATTATCAATTGTGCTAAATTGGATCAATTTTTTGCACCGAATCGTTCGGAATTTTAAGAAGATTAAAAGTATCAGGGTGAATTATTTTGGCAATGATTTCAAGACCCGTTACAATTCTAGGACCTGGTTTGCTAAAGTATTCGTTTGCATTTACCGCATATGTGTCAACTTTCTTCATTATTTTGAGCATCTTCGAATTCTTGTCCTCAAGCAATTTGTCATACTCCAACACTGTTCTTTTTACATCAAATCCACAAGGCATCAATATTATGATATCAGGATCAAATTTTATTACCTCATCTATTTCCATTCTTCTTGAATGTTCACCCATCTTGCTTAATCCGTTAATACCACCTGAAATCTCTATCATTTGAGGAATCCAATGGCCTGCAGTAAACAATGGATCGAGCCATTCTATGCAGAGTACCTTGGGTGTTGAAGTTTTGGGCGTATTTTTTATGAATCTTATTCTCTTTTGTAGTGAGGCTGCTAAATCTTGAGCCTCTTGGAATTTACCAATAGTTTTTCCCACAGTAGTTATATTTTCTAGGATATCATCAAGGTTTTTCGGATTTAGAATTAGAACATCTGGTTTTTTCTCAAGTATTGATAGTGCCTTATTGATTTCCTTTGTAAATGGAGAACAGATTTCACAGATTCCTTGTGCAATTATTAAATCTGGATTTGCCTTTCTGAGAATTTTTTCATTTAAAATGAAAATATCGTTTCCTGAATGCATTAACTCAACTATCTTTTTTTCAATTCCAAGACTTGTCATATTATCCGAATCAACTGAAGAACGAATTACTCTAGGCTTATTTTTTGCCTGAATTGGATAATTACATTCATGGGTTACAGCAAGTACTTGTTCCATTGCTCCCAATTCGTACAAGATTTCTGTTGCACTTGGAAGAAGAGACACTATTCTTACCATGCATTTTTACACAATTTGTCTTCTTTAAAGGTAATTCACGAGATCTTTATTTTTAGTTCCGTAAGGATAATCTTGTAGATACTCTTAATTCATCATAATATTTCGCTTAAAACTTAAGAATGACTCTTTGCTCGATTTGTTTGTTGACTAGTTTTACTATAATAGGAGGCACTTCTTCTGAACAACTTGCAAGAAATATAGCGTCAAAAATAAAGGCAAAATACATTCAATCTGAACTACGAACCTTTCCTGACGGAGAAAGTAAAATCACAATTCGCGAAAAACCAAAAGGAAAGATCGCCATAATTCAATCAATCTATCCTCCAGTAGACTCGAATTTGATTCGTGCCTTGGCTCTAATCACTCAGGCAAGAAAATATTCATCTCAAATATTTGCTGTAATACCATATCTTGGATATGCAAGACAAGATAGAGCTTTTCTTCGTGGCGAAGTAATTACAATGTCGCTTGTTGCACAGATGTTCAAGAATGCAGGAGCTACCAAGATTATAGTTGTTGACATTCATAGTATGATAGCATTGAAATATTTTCAAATTCCTACACAAAATCTAAGCGCAGTAAATGAACTGGTCAAGTATTTCAAAAACTTAGATCTTGAAGACCCTATAGTAATTTCCCCAGATAAGGGAGGATTTGAAAGAGCTAAAAATTTTGCAAACATTCTAGGAGTTGATTGCATCTCCCTTGAGAAATGTAGGAACAGAAGAACTGGAGAAGTTAAAATCACATCTAAAGATCATCACGAAGTTAGAGGACGAGATGTTATTCTAGTAGATGATATGATTAGTACCGGTAGCAGTATTGTAAAAGCTGCAGAATTTTTAAAGAAACAAAAAAGTGGAAAGATCTATGCATCTTGTACTCATGCATTACTAATTGGAGATGCGGAAAAAAGAATAAAAAAAGCGGGAGTATCAAAAATAATCAGTACCAATACAATACCATGCAAGACATCAATTGTTGACATCTCAAGTATTATAGCAAAGGCCATAGTCTGAATGCAGTTAATTTTATTTTTATGTTCAGGAAAAATTAGTGTTAAAGACAAAATTAACCTAAGAAATACAAAATATTTAGACATACTAATCTCACAAGGAATAGTGATTTAATATGAAACTGGTATTCTTGGGAACATCGGCAGCTCAGCAAACAATAGAGCGTGGCATTAATTTCATTGTTTTGGTTCTTGACAAAGAGAGCCTAATGTTTGATGAAGGGGAAGGTGCACAGATTGCATTTCAAAAGGCAAAGCTTGGATGGAATAAAAAAACTAGTATATTTGTAACTCACCTACATGGTGATCACTGTGTTGGAATCTTGGGCCTGTTACAAACAATGTCATTACAAAACCGGACAGAAAATGTTGATATTTTTGGTCCTCCAGGAATTGATGAATTTATTGCAGCAAATTCAAAGATCCTAAACTTTGGTTTAACATTTCCTGTTAGAATAATAAGAATAAAGGAAGGACTTGTCTTTGAAGGTAAAAGGTATACTATTCATGTTTGCGAAGCTCAGCACTCAATTCAAGCCTATTCTTATCTTTTTATGGAAAAAGACAAGCCAGGTCAATTTTTCCCTGATAAAGCAAAAAAATTAGGCGTTCCAGAGGGAAAACATTGGCACCAACTCCAAAATGGTAGCGTGGTAAAGATAGGAAAAAAAGTGATCAAGCCATCTGATGTGATGGGTAAGAAAAGACGTGGTAAAAAAATAGGTATCTCTGGAGACACGAGACCTACAAAAAAGCTAGAGAAATTCTTTAAGGGATGTGATTATTTGACATTTGATTCAACTTACTCTGATACTCTAAAATACAAAGCCAAAGAAAACTTTCATTCTACAGCAAAAGAAGCTGCGGAGCTTGCAAAAAAAGCAAGAGTGTCAAACTTGATTCTAACACATTTTTCAGCAAGATATGAAAATGAACAAGAGCTAGTCAAAGAAGCAAAGACAGTACATGATTCAGTTATTGCTGCAAAAGATCTTTTGGAGATAGAGATTAAGTGATATGTTCAAATCCGTTGAAAATAGTATTAAAGAAGGAGAAAACTTAGTATTTGTTACTGGTGCCGGTATTTCTCAGGAAAGTGGTATTCCCACTTTTAGAGGAAAAGATGGTCTTTGGAGAAAATACGATCCAATGAAACTTGCAACAATTGATGCATTTTATAAAAATCCCAAACTGGTCTGGGAATGGTACGAAGAAAGGAGACAAAATATACTTGCAACAAAACCAAATCTTGGTCATTTAGCCATCGCAGAACTTGAAAAATTCAAACAGGTTAACGTATTAACTCAAAATATAGATGGATTACATCAGCAGGCTGGTAGTTCAAGAGTACATGAGTTACACGGTAACATTATAACAGTAAAATGTACTTTTTGTGATTACAAGGATAAGATAGTATCGAGTTTTGCTCAACTTCCTCCCATTTGCAAGTGTGGAAATATTCTGCGGCCTGATGTTGTTTGGTTTGGCGAGTCACTTCCACAAGATATCTGGCTTGTTGCTATGGACAAAGCGAGTTCCTGCGATATTATGGTAGTAGTTGGAACATCACTTGCTGTTTCTCCTGCAAATTTGCTTCCTGTTTATGCAAAACAAAATGGAGCAACAGTAATTGAAATAAATCCAGAGGAAACCCCAATGTCTAAAAGTATGGATTTATCATTAAGATCCACTGGAACAAAAGCTCTTCCAGAAATAGTTAAGATTATTGGAAAAAAATAATCGTATAATTTATCACAAAAAATGAAATTGGCTCTAATTCGCTACGAGTAGTCTAATTTTATAATAAATTAATATATTTTTAGCAAAAATTTATACAAATTATTAAATAAGACGAAAACACATATAGAATAATGCAAAAAGACGCAAATTCTAACAAATGAGTTTGCGTGAGCCTATGAAAAAGGTTGTACAGTTATGCACATAGTAATGTGCTATGGCAAGAGAAAGCTTTTGCCTATGCAGGGTCACGCCCTTATATTTTCCATTTATCAAATTAATTTCGAGACTAGAATTTTGAATCTGTGTGTCATCAATATTACAGCCTCCAACTTATTTCCACTATTGGAAATTATATAACAAGTGTCCAGTAAGCGCAGACCCTACCGAACATGTTTACTGGATACCAAAATTTTTCTCAAAAATAAAATAATCGCCAAAATTCTTTATTGATCTCTCATATCGATAGGGGTCAGCAATAAGAAAGACAAAAGTAAATCTCATACAAAGGAGAAGATGGGCAAATGATAGATGAGCAATGCACGAGCTCACCTATCATCACCGAGCCATGTTTTGATCCATTTCCGGAAAGGTCTCAATACATGAGTATGGTTTGTGGAACGAAATATAGCTTATTCAAAGTTAAAAGGATGGTCTTCCAATTTTGGGAAAATCAAAAATTTACACTTAAAATTCGAATTTTACCAAAAAATCATAAATGATAAATCACTTTGTGTTTGAAAGGGCTACGCCAAAATTTACAAATGCTGAAAATTATCAAGTCATATTATTTCTGGAGCAAGCCAATCTACTATCTTTTCTAGCTGCTTAGAATGTAGGATTAACTTTATTGGTCCTAAAGGAGATTCTTCTTCGTCATCACAGAGTGCTACTACATTAACATAGGCGGCCTGTTTGTTGAGATAAAACCATGTAGTATTTCCATTTGTGTTAAATCGCATTTGTCTCCTATATACACGATTAACTCTACGGTTATGAATGGTTTCATGTATCTTTTTAAGCGATTCCAGTTCAGTTGAAGTTGCCTTTATGCTTCCATCTTTGTATTGAAAGTTTGAATTCAAGAGTACTTTAGATATAGCAAGTCGGACCTTGTCTGGATCTTCTGAAGGATTTACAGTTGCATAGGCTTCAATCTTACAAGGGATCTGTATAATTTTCACATCCAGCCCTTTATGACATTGTATGAAGCTTCAATTAGTTTTTCTATTGTCATGTTATTATTTGATATAGTTTCGTCAGCAAGTGCAATTGATTCACTCATGCCAACACCAATTTCCCTATAATCTCGCTTCGCAAAATCATCTCGATCAGATGGAGCATCAGATCTTCTTCGGTCTGTTAAAAACCTAAATCTTGTATCACCAGAGGCATGAATTGCAAGAATTTTAACTTTGCCAATCTTTTTGAGAACATTAACTTCTGCAATAGACCTTACGCCATCTACAAGAACAACATCAGATTTTGAATTTTTGATTTCATTTTCTATGAGGAGTGCTATAGCCCCAGGACCATTTCTCTCTCGAAGTTCAAGCATCAACTTCCCAAGATTTTCCCCCGTTGGCTCCATCTTTCTTCTCATCGCTTCTACTCTTACTGCATCCCCCATTGTGATCTTGTCAAAGCCTCTTGCTCGCAAACCTTCAGCTATTGTAGTCTTTCCGGCACCTGGCATCCCAGTAAGACACACAATGAGTTTATTCATATCCAAAAACTTCATCTTCTGGTCTATGAAGCTACCGGAAATCATTATAGATACTACAAACTGAAATTGAGATATGCGAACTTTTGTAGCGGTAGAAATTCAAAATCAAGATGTTCTAGAGGCAATTGTTAAAATCCAATCTGATTTTAAGATAAAGGCAAAACCAGTAACCATGCAAAATATGCATTTTACTCTCCTTTTCCTTGGAGAGTTAACGAGCGAGTCTGTGGAAAAAGTGAAAAACTCACTAGCAATAATTTTATTCAATCCATTTCAAGTTAAGTTTACACATGTAGGTGCCTTTCCAGATGCAAAGTATCCACGTGTGATTTGGTTGGGTGTAGATGAAGAAGGTGCAAGAAAATTAGTCGAGCTGGCAACTCAAGTAGAAAAGAAGCTCGAGCCACTTGGATACAAACCAGATAAACCATTCATACCACATCTTACAATATTTAGAACGAAGTACAAATGTGGTGACTTTTCTAACATTCTGGAAAAATTTAAGACTGTTGACTTGGGAACAGTATTGGTAAAAGAGATAAAGTTAAAGAAAAGCATCTTAACCCCAAGTGGTCCAATTTACTCTGATTTGCAGGTGATATTAGCACAATGAATTCTGTGATAGATAAAGCCAAGAATTTAGCAATTCCTACAAAACAAGAGGAGAAAAAAATTAAAATCCTTTCAGATAACTTGGTAAGACTTGTAAAAAGTGAAGCTGCTAACTACCCTGAAGTTGTGGAGGTTGAGCTTGGTGGTTCTTATGCAAAAGGAACTTGGCTTAAGGGAGAGCTTGATCTTGATATTTTTGTAAAAATGAAAAGCGAAGTAAATGAAAAGCGTTTTGAAGAGATTGCCAAAAAAATTGGGTTTAATTCTATGAAAATATTCAAGCCATATGTTAGATATTCAGAGCATCCTTATGTTGAGGCAGAAGCATCAGGTATTCGAGTAAATGTTGTTCCTTGTTATGATGTACAAAAGGGAGAATGGAAGAGTGCTGCAGATAGGTCGTCATTTCATACTAAATTTATTCTCAAGTCATTTAATCAAGAAATGAAAAACGAGGTAAGATTACTCAAAAAATTTCTTAAAGGAATGGACATTTATGGAGCAGAGATTGCCAAAGAGGGCTTTGGAGGTTATGTTGCCGAGGTTTTGGTTTATCATTTTGGTAGTTTCATTAAGGTTCTTGAAGCTGCGACTAACTTTACTTTTGGACAAGTAATTGGAAGTCCAACTAAAAAATTTGAAAGTGCCCTTGTATTAATAGATCCAATTGATAACAATAGAAATCTTGGTACGGCTATTTCTACGCAAAATGTTGGAAAATTTATACTTGCATCTAGGGCTTTCCTAAAAAAATCATCCTTCCTATTTTTTAGTGGCAAAAAATCAAGACTAAATTCAAAGACCCGACAGAATACGGTTATTGTAAAGTTCAATTACAAATGGCGTAGTCCTGATACAATCTGGGGTCAAGTAAAAAGGGGCTCAAAGGCACTTGCAAATCAGCTTAACCTTGCAGGATTTCAAGTTTTGCGAAAAGTTGCTATAATTGATGAAAAATCTGAAGCAGCCATGATTTTCCTGTTAGATTCCCCAGTAATAGAAAATTTAAAAATTAAGAATGGTCCTGAACTATTTAGAAAATTGGAATCAGAAAATTTTATCACAAGAAATTCCAAGAATATGCTAACATGGATTGATGATGAAGGTAAGATCCTTTCTATGCAAGAACGGGATTTTTATAACGCTCGTAAATTCTTGCAGTCTTTGCTAAAGAGTCATTTATCTAAGTCTGGCATTCCAAGTGGAATTAGACCAGATATAAAAAGAAGTTTTGCCATTCTTAATGGTTCTCAAGTTACAAGCAAATCCATTAAAAAGGCTATGCTTGAGTTAACCTCTACAAATGAAATCATCTTTGGTCGCCCCAAGTAAGCTTGGTCAAGAACCATATTCTTTGATACTGGGGTATCCAAGAGCAACAAAAGAAGAGCTTAAAAAACGAGTTGCAGAACTTAAGAAACTTGGCGTAACGACTTTATCCTTTGAAGGTCAGACAATTCTAAACAACATTCCTGTTTTGGGCAAAGGGTACGTTGGAGTAGTAGTTCTCTCAAGGATAGGAAAAAGGATAGTTGCTCTCAAGATTCGGCGAATGGACTCAAGTAGGATGGAAATGAGAAATGAAGCAAAACTTCTAAAAATTGCAAACAAAGTAAATGTAGGTCCAAAGCTAATCAATAGTAGCAAGAATTTCATAATAATGGAATATCTCGAAGGAAGAAAAATCATAGATTGGGTAAAAGAGCTAAAGGGTAGAGGAAGTGCAGCAAAGCTTAGGCATGTCCTTCGTGCTGTTTTGGAAGATTGCTATAATCTAGATTGTATTGGTCTTGATCATGGTGAGCTAAGTTATATCCATAAACATGTTATCATTGGAAGATCTCCGTGTATCATAGATTTTGAGAGCGCAAGTACTAACCGACGAACTTGTAACGTAACTTCTGCAACACAATCAATTTTCATTGGTTCTGGACTGGCAAGGATAGTCAACAAAATCATAAAGACATCCGACAGGAGCAAATTGATAGCCTCATTAAAAAAATACAAACACGATCAAACAAGAGAAAATTTTGATGAAGTATTGGATATGTTGAGGTTGAACAAGAATTGAGCTTAGAGAATGTAAAGACAAATGCCTTAAAAATCTCTCTTGCTGTGATTCTTTCTGCATTTGCGGTAGAACTTCTTATTGGATTATTTTCCAATAGCCTAGCTCTTGTCACGGACAGTGTACATGCTATACTTGATTCTATAGTAACTACTATTTTGCTTGTAGCCGCAAGATGGGCAGCAAAACCGCCTGATAAGGAACACACTTATGGTCACGGCAAAATAGAAACAATGGGCAGCTTTATCAGCGGAATAATAATTTTTGTTATTGCTGGTTTTTTTATTTTTGAATCAACTTCGAGATTTCAAGAACCTAGACCCGAAATCGTGCCAGGCATACTAGCAATTGTGGCAGCAGTTTATACACTTTGTTCAGATGTCTTTAGGATAGCTATTCTTGGAAACGCACTGAAGAAAATAGAAGGCTCCTCACTTAGAGTTGACTTTTACCACGCTTTTATGGACATGGGTTCTACCTCCGTTGCATTGATTGGAATCGTATTCGTAATAATGGGATTCTATCAAGCCGACTTTATTGCAGCCCTTATTTTGGGCATATTTCTTGCGATATTAAGTCTAAAATTGATTTACAAGGCCGGCATGGAACTAACTGATGCAGTTCCTGCAAGTATGGTAAGAAAGGTGGAGGATCTTGTAACTAGCACAGAAGGAGTGATGAAGACAGAATCTGTCCAAATACGAAGATCAGGTAGTGACATTTTTGCTGAAATCACAATATCTCTAAGTGGAGCTTCAAGTTTTGAAGAGGCGCACAAGATTAGTGATGATGTAGAAAATAACATTAAAAATAACATTGCAAATTCAAAAGTTACAGTTCATTTCAAGCCAACATGGAAAGATGTACCTGCAGATTATCTTATTAATAATATTGCCTCTTCAGTAAAAGGCGTAAAAGGAATACACAACGTCAGCTCCTCTTCTGGCGAAGATGGACTCTTCATTAGTCTCCATGTGATGGTTGACAGGAACATGTCACTCGATGACGCGCATCATGTTTCAGATGAGATAGAAACTAAAATAAAAAAAGCAGTTGAAAATGTTAATCATATTACTATCCATCTTGAACCCTATATCTCAATACCAAAAATTATGCCAGTAGAAGACTTAACAATAGAAGAGCAGGTTACAAATATCATAAAAGAGTATCCTAAAGTAAAAAAAATTGGTAGAGTCATAACGTTACAGCTCCAAGATATTTTAAAAGTAGACATCGACTGTTCGTTTGAAAAGGATCTTACCATAGAAGAAGTTCACGATATAGTTTCTGAAATGGAAAATAAGATAAAGAATCAGATTAAGAATGCTATAATTACTATACACCCGGAACCAAACTAGAAGAATGAGTCACAATGGAATAGAATTTCTCAAAAAGGATGAAATTTTGTCTAACATTATTAAAAGTGTTGGAAGTTATACCTTAAAGAAAAGAAATCATCATTTTGCAGTTCTTGTAGAATCCATAATATCTCAGCAACTTGCAACGAACGCAGCAGAGGCAATATATAAAAGGTTTAAACAAATTTATCCTAAATTTCCCACCACATCTGAGATTCTTTCTACCAAAGAATCAAAGTTTCGTTCAATAGGCCTTTCAAGAATGAAAATTGAATACCTCAAAGACCTGGCTAGTCATATTGAAGAAGGAAGATTGAATATGAAAATATTGGCAAAACTGGATGATGAGGAGGTAATTGCTCACCTAACCCAAGTAAAAGGAATAGGTAGATGGACTGCTGAAATGTTTCTCATTTTCTCTCTTGGAAGACAAGATGTATTTCCCATCTATGATCTAGGATTGCGAAAAGGAATTCAAGTGGCATTTTCTTTGCCTGAGATTCCAAAACCTATTGAAGTAGAGGAGCTGGGTAAGAGATGGATTCCCTACAGAACAATTGCAACTTGGTATCTTTGGAAAAGCCTTCAAAAGTTTGGCGGAATTGGATGATTCCCTTTTTGTTATGAAACAATATTTGTCATAAGATAAATTAATGAACCTATTACCACCATAAAGTAGGAATCAAAAGATAATCTTAAATTTATTAAATTGATAAAATACTAAGTAAATTTAGAAAAAAATCTGTCAAAGAATGTGATGTAAAACCATACCCCAAAATGTGAGGCTTAAAGCCTCACATTTTAAATAAGAAATTAACTTGACGATTATTTATAGAAAAAAGATTTCAAATGTGAATCATTTATCAAACCAAGGAATTAAGTAGTGCTAGTCTTTCAACGTTTTATCAAAGAATTAACATGATGACAATTCTTGAACACTTTCCAGAAGGATTCAAACCAAGAGAAATCCAAAAAGAAATACTGCTAGGAATAGAGCAACAGCTCAAAATTGGTTACAAAACGATAGTTCTTTCGGCTCCTACTGGAGTTGGCAAATCTCTCATTGCTGCAACTCTAGCTAGATCTCATGGAGGTTCTTTTATTGTTACAGCTTCTAAACAATTACAGGATCAGTATTCAAATGATCTCACATTCCTTATGCCAGTAAAAGGAAAATCAAATTTTGCTTGTCTTAAACTTATGGAACAACAAGGAATAGAGAAATTAGATATTCGAAATGGTCTTCAAAAGGGACTAACTTGTGAAAAGGGTCTTTGCGAAGAGTCAATAATGAAAAACGGCAAAAAAATCAAGGAACCTTGCAAGTTTAAACCCAAACTAGGAGAGATGCCAGATGTTGGTACTGACTTTTGTCATTATTATGAACAGAAATATCGTGCCTTGGTATCCCCTCATTCGATCTGGAATTATTCATCATATTTTCAGCTGATGAAATACAATAGAAAATCTTATTCTGAATATGTGTCAAAGCCTATAGCCATCTTTGATGAAGCACATAAGATTGAAGACCAGATAATTCAATTCATAGGGGTCGACATCTATAGCGGACTTCTTAACGAGTCTGGAATTGATGTTGATAAGTACGATCTAAATGACATTGAAATGGTGATAACATTACTAGATGACCTAGCAAGATCCTACTCAAAACAATTAAAGAATCTTCAGGAAAGTAAATCTTTTATTCTAAATCCAGATTACTTGTTACTTGCCAAACTTGAGAATCGATACGAAAAGATGGCAAGTGCACATGCAGAAATCCTTTCAAACAAAGAAAATTTTGTAATAAACAAACCGTTTAAGGATGAAGTTGGAAACTTTAAATCTGTTTCCATAAAGCCTCTCGATATATCGAAATATGTTAAGGATTTCTTTAGTATCGACAACCAAGTTTTCATGTCAGCAACTATAGATAAAGAGAGTTTTTGTGAAAATACAGGACTTGAACCAGCAAGGGTTGCGTTTGTAGATAGCCCTAGATCGCCCTTTCCACCAAATAGTAGAAGAATTAATTTTCTTAATACTAAAAAGCTGAGCTATTCTACAAGTAGAGACGATGAACTTACAGTTATACAAAAAATTGATGAGATAATGTCACAGCATGTTAATGAAAGAGGTTTGATACTAACTTCATCAGAAAAGAGATGTTTCGATATAAAGGAAAATCTATCTCAGAAGAATAGATCTCGGATCAGGATCTGCCACAGCAGAAATGCAAACGGAATGAGCCAAAATGAGATATTACAAGAGCATTCGGCGGATAAAAATGGAGTATTACTTTCTTCATCATTATGGGAGGGTGTTGATCTTAAAGATGATCTGTCCAGATTTCAGATAGTGGCGAAGGTTCCATATCCTAATCTCAGCGAGAAACGAACAAAAATCAAGATGCAAAAATTTCCCTTGTGGTACAGAGCACAAACATTGATGAAATTATTGCAGGGGTTTGGCCGATCAATAAGAAGTGAAGAAGATTGGGCTATCACATATGTTCTAGATTCAGCAGCAATTGACCTTTTGATTCAATCAAAACAAATGATTCCAAAATCATATCAGGATATTTTGAGGCTACCTAGCTATAGATAAGATCAAGATTCGAATTCAATAAAAAAACAAAATTATTGAGCAATAGTTTGAACAGATTTTTCAGGTATTTCATTTAAGGTAAAAACAAACCTAGAACCTTCGAACTCGATTGTCCCTTTTCTCTCCCAGTTTACCTGATAGGATTTGATAAGATGGCCTCCTACTATTGAAATTGTCTTAGGTACATCCTCGAAGAGTTTTTCCACCTTTTTTTGGTCTCTTGTCATGAGAAGAGATCTTCGCCTTTTCATAAGATATTTGATTGCAACATTTTTGTGTTGATGCCCCTCTACCTCAATCTTTTCACTACCAAGATCTATGGTGAATTTTCTTTTTCCCATGTTCTAGTATGCTGATGTTTCTACAAAAGAGGGATTGACAATTCACTATTAGCAACTGGTGTGTAAATTATGACAAAATTTCTCTATTTTATAGTGGGGCCGGCCGGACTTGAACCGGCGACCTCTAGCACCCCAGGCTAGCATCATGACCAAGCTAGACTACGGCCCCCTAAAGTTGCTGACCAATTGAAATTATTAAATTATGGGTTCAGAGTTTTAAAAATTTCCAAATCAAAAACTAGAGCCACTTATCGAGTCTATCTCTTTCAAATTTTTCTTTTTCTGTAAAGTATTCTCCTGATGGAGATTGTAGTTGTGTAATAGGATCTGGAGTTGCAAACATGTCAACCTCAATATATCCAGCTATTTTCTTGCCTGTCTCCAAAAAACATCCTCCCTTTCCATCAAAGACTGCTGTTGCAAATTGATTCTTAATAAGTGAGATAATATTTCTTGCAACTGTTATTCCTTCAGCTTCTGCAAAGATACCTGCTTTTGGAACTGCAACCGTATCAGTAACCATAATCTGGTTAACATCACCTATTGCAAAGATGTTTTCGTAATTTGTTTTACAGGTTCTATCTACTGGAACAAACTTTCCTTTCTGTGCAAGATCACATTGAATTATAACTTCAGGTGCTTTATGAGGTGGAATAGCGACCAAAACATCAAAGTCTGTTTCTCCATTTTCAAACTTTAATTTTTGTGGCCCAACCATTATGGTTTTTTGATTTCCATGAAAATCTATTTTTTTTGATTTTAGAATCTGGAATATTTCTTCACTTACTTTTGGCCCACCAGCTGGTAGAGTGATTGGCGCTGGACTATAGAATTCAATTTGAACAGAATCACTTGCACCGGTTTCTTCAAGAATAGATCTGATAAGAAGAGCAGCCTCGTATGGGGCAGGGGGACATTTGTAAGGAAATCCCATAATTGCGATTACAATTTTTCCTTTTTTCATCCGTAGGATAGTATCATGAATCTTTGAAACGTCTTTGATATCATATAGAATAAGACCATTCTCTTTAAGACCTGGAATCTGTTCAGGTGCAAGCTCAACGCCTAGTGCAATTATCAAGTAATCATAGTGAAATTGTCTGTAACTTGTCCTTACCGTTTTTCTTGTTGTATCAAGATTAATTACTTCTTCATTTACAAATTCAATACCTTTCCTTACAACATTCTCTAAAGGTCGTTTTGAGAATTCAAATTTTCTCGTACCAGAAATTATCCAGAGCTTGACAAGATCCATCATGAACCAATCTTTTTTGTCAATAATTGTAATTCTAATATCTTGAGAGAGATTCTGTCGTAATTCGTTTGCAGCTGCAAGACCTCCAAACCCGCCTCCCAGAATTAGGATGTTCATTGGTCTCATTTCAGAGGAAAACTATTTTTCTTGGGAAGTAGGCCTAATTGTTATTTCGTTTACATTCATGTGAGGTGGAGATTCAAGCGCAAATATAATAGAATTTGCAATGTCTTTGGATTTCAAAGATTGAATTGTCTTCGAATGCTTTACAAATGATTCAAGAGATTTGTCAGTAATGGTACTTGTTAGCTCTGTGTCTACTATTCCTGGCTCTATCGTTGTTACGCGAATATTGTTTCTAGTTGAAAGCTCTTGCCTCAATCCCTCACTGAAGGCTCTGACTGCATATTTAGTTGCACAATAAACACTACCTGCTGGAAATACAACTCTTCCTGCTACTGATGAAATGTTTACAATATGACCTGAATTTTGTTTGAGCATATGAGGAATTGCTGCTGCAGTACAGTACAAGACCCCTTTTATGTTAACATCCACCATTTGTTCCCATTCTTTTACTTGTAGATGCTTCACAAAGCTCAAAGGCATAAGTCCTGCATTGTTAACTAGAATATCCAACCTATTCCATTTTTTTATAGCAGTGTTGATGAGATTCTCACAATCACTTCGTTTAGTTACATCACAGGATACAGCAATACATTCACCACCCATCTCCTCAATCTCTTTTTTGAGTTGCTCTAGTTTCTCAACTCTTCTTGCACCAACAGCAACTTTTCCACCGGCATTTGTGACTGCTATAGCAGTTGCATATCCTATCCCACTGCTTGCGCCAGTTATTACAGCTACTTGATCTTTTATCATAAGTAAAATCATTTTTCAAATCAAGTCGCCGTTGTAAATACGTTTTGCCACTGCAATTGTAAAACTATTATTCCCTAAGACTAAATAGTTGTTCTCAGCTAAGTATCATTATGGAAAAATTCGATTGTGCGTATTGTGGTGAAAAACAGGACTTACCTTTTGAGTGCAGTTATTGTAAAGACAAGTTTTGTGCTGAACATAGATTACCAGAAGACCATCGATGCGTAAAACTACATCAGATAAGGGCCAAGAGATTTGGTGAGAAAAAGGTTCATAGAACAAATGGAATAGGAAGGCAGAGTTTCATAAAGCGAGTTTTTGGGAAATTTAGTACATAGCCTTTTCTGGATTAAGTTTTGATAATTTTGCTTGATAAAACAATGCGATTGCTAATGCTATTAAAACTCCCCCTGTTAACCAATGCGCTGCATGTATAGTGAGATACACTAATCCTAATCCCAAACACATGACAGCTTGAGCTATTAGCTTTATCCAGCTTGGAATCTTGGCGCCCCTACAAATAATCTCTATTGCAAGTAATCCTACTACTGGATATAGAATGATGAGAAAGTAAAATCCAATATCAAAATCAGTTGCCATATTTACTTTAACTTGGCTCGTCTAATTTTTAGTCTTCCCAGACTATTTTTACTGCTATCTTCTTCCCAATGAGTGCACGCGCATTCTCAAATGGTAGAGTAGCAACATCTTCTGCTTCAAATGGTCCATATGTCTGCAAGTCAGTTCCTACTATTTGATCTATGCTCTTGAGAAATCGAACTACTATAGATCTAGATCTATGATTTTGAGCTACTGTCTCCAGAAGCTTTAGTCTTCCGTTAAGTGTAGCAGAAAGGATGGTTTCTTTTCGTTGTCGCAATTCATCTTCTGAATCCAAAATAAATCTCTCCTCGTCAACTAGATTAGTGTAATCAAGCTCATCGGAGTTTGTTGCTTTTTCAATTCTAATTTTTAAGAGAGTTGACGTCATCTCAGTTACTATTTCAACCAGCGAATCAGTAACCTTTGATTCGACACCATCATAATCCTGATTTTTAAGATTACCAAGAAACTGAGCTATGTTACCATAGAGATTAGGATCAATTTCTTGAACCAAATCATTTTCTACTTCGCGGAGAAGAATAGCATACAACGAATTTACATCAATTTTTTTTGTTTCTGACATTTCCATACCCAATAATACTTAAATCATAGACCCCTTTGTTTTATGATCAAGGTGCAAAATTGCCATATAAAGTGATTGGTGGAGAACCAGTTTCAGTTTCTTATTCAGCCGATGAGGTTTTTTCAAAGATCAAGCATGACGAAATAAAATTCATAGATTTACAGTTTACAGGTCTTAGAGGAAGATTCCATCATACAACGATTTCTGCGAATTTATTTACCCCCCAACAGATGCAAGATGGTCTGCCAAAACTTGATGGATCTTCAATTGTAGGATTTGCATCAATAGAGGATTCAGACATGGTCTTAAAACCTGACCCAAATACATATGCAGTTATACCATGGATGACAAGCTCCAAAACAGCTAGGCTGATATGTGATGTATATTGGGGTTGGGGTAAAGGAAGACTAGAAGCAGACCCAAGAGGGATATCCCAAAAGGCAGAAAAATATCTTAACACACAAGGTTATGATACGAGTTATTGGGGTCCAGAAGTAGAGTTCTTTGTCTTTGATAAGATCCAATGGGATGTTCTTACACCATATAAGGGCCAGTCTTATTCAATCGAGTCAAAAGAAGCTCCTTGGAATCAAGAAGGAAAAGGATACCCAATGGCTCTTAAGAAGGGTTACTATCCTAGTACACCCTCTGATACTTTAACAGAATTTAGAAATGATTGTGTTGAGGTTTTGAATGAAAATTTTGCTATACTTTGTGATAATCACCACCACGAAGTGGCAACTGCTGGTCAGTGTGAAATTGATATCAGGTATGATACTTTGACTAATGCTGCAGATGGTGCCCAAACATACAAGTATGTTGTAAGAAACATTGCCAAAAAATATGACAAGGTGGCAACTATGATGCCAAAACCAATTTCAATGGATGCTGGTTCTGGTATGCATACTAACGTAAGTTTGTGGAAAGATGGCAAGAATATGTTCTTTGACAAAGATGACAAAGATGAGGTCAGTCAAATTGCCAGATATTTTTGCGGAGGTATAATGAATCATGCTCGAGCATTATCAGCAATCGTCGCACCTACCACAAACTCTTACCACAGATTGGTACCAGGATATGAAGCACCTGTATATATTGCATGGAGTGCAAGCAACAGATCAGCAATAATTAGGATCCCAGCTCACTTTAAAGGAGAAAAATATGCAAAGATAAAAAGATTAGAGTTTAGAGCACCTGATCCATCATCGAATCCATATCTTGTATTTGCAGCTGTTCTTGCTGCTGGAATGGATGGAATAAAAAAGAAGGTGGACCCAGGAGATCCAGTTCACGAAGATATTTACAAGATGACAAAGGCCCAGCGGGACGCCAAAGGGATCAAAGACCTGCCCGCAACTTTAGGAGAGGCACTCGATGAATTGGAAAGTGATAGAAAGTTTCTCAATCCTATCTTCTCAAATGAAACCGTAGATAAGATAATCGATATAGAACGTGCGGATGATCATGAAATATCAATACGACCTCATCCTCATGAGTTCTATCTTTATTTTGATATTTAGTTGAATCATCCTTGCTTATTAGCTAAGAAAAGTCCAATTCCAATCAGAATATATCGATTTGTTTCTTTGTGTATTTCTTAGTATAGCTTTCCTAGATTCTACCTATTACTGCATATACAAGAAATAATGCAATAGATGTTATAGCTAAACCCGCAATAAGATATGCTTTCTTATGTCTGTCAGCAAGTGGTGCTCGGTAAGTAGCAACTGTTCCAGCAAGACCTACAAAAAGAATCAAAGTTCCTTCAATTACATTATCCCAGCTACTATGAGTAATTACTGGATAGAACAATCCTGAAAGCAATGCAAAGAATGCTATAAGATATACATATTTTGCACCTTGCAGGATTTTGTTTCCTCCCAACTGCATAGAATGCAGTTCTTTGATAGTCAAATAAATGTTTGAGAAAAAAAGTTTATTCCATGTCCATAGGCGGCATGCCCATACCACCCATTCCGCCCATACCACCCATTCCGCCCATACCACCCATTCCGCCCATACCTTCGGCTCCCGGTGGTGGACCTCCTGCACCTTTTGCTACCGCAATTACATCATCAATTCTTAGTATCATTGATGCAGCTTCAGTAGCAGAAGTGATAATCTGCTTTTTTACAGAGAGTGGCTCAAAGATATCAGTGGAATGCATGCTTGCTACGATACCTTTCATTACATCTATTCCAGTCCATTTGTTTCCTTTGAGTTGTTTTGAGCGCAACGAAGCTAAGGTATCTATAGGATCCATACCTGCATTTTCAGCAAGTGTGATAGGAATTACTTCTAGAGAATCCGCAAATTTTTCTACAGCCAATTGTTCTCTACCCTCAAGAGATTTTGCCCAATCCCGTAGTTTCGTAGCAGCATAAGTTTCAGGTGCCCCACCGCCTGCAACAATCATGGGATTTTCCATTACATCTTTTACAACCATAAGTGCATCATGTACTGATCTTTCTACTTCATCTACTACTCTTTGTGATCCACCTCTTAATAGAAGTGTTACCGCTTTGGGATGTCTACAACCTTCGACAAAGACCCATCTATCGGTTTCTATTTTTCGTTCTTCTACAAGTTCAGCAGAACCTAAATCTTTTTCAAACAAATCATCGAGATTATTTATAATTCTAGCACCAGTTGCTTTTGCAAGTTTAGCCATATCGCTTTCTTTTATTCTCCTCACCGTTAGAATTCCTGCCTTTGCAAGGTAATGTTGTGCTAGATCATCAATTCCTTTTTGACAAAATAGAATATTTGCACTAGACGCAATTACTTTGTCAACCATATTTTTTATCATCCTATGTTCCTCGTCAAGAAATGATTTCATTTGTTGCGGATTCTGGATGTTTATCTTTGCATCAAATTCTGTTTTGTCAATTTCAAGAGCACTGTTAATTAATGCAATTTTTGCTTTCTCTATTTTCTTTGGCATTCCACTATGAACAACTTCTTTATCGAGCACAATTCCTTTGGTGTAAAGAGAGTCTTTGATAGATGCTCCCGCCTTCTTTTCTACTTTAATATCATCAATATCAACTAGGTAGCCATCTTCTTTTTTCTCTGCCACTGCAATGACAGCTTTTACAATCATTTCAGAGAGATTTGCTGATTCTCTTCTGACAAGTTTTGTTTGCATAGCAGTTCTTGCAATTCTCTCAAGAACTTCTTTGTCAGTTGGCGAGACTTTATCGGCAATTTTTTCCAAGAATTCAACTACTTTTTGAGCAGCCTTTCTATAACCATCGACAATTATTGTCGGATGGACATCTTGTATAATTAATGATTCTGCATTTTCTAGTAGTGAACCAGCAAGAATGACAGCGGATGTTGTCCCGTCGCCTACTTCATTATCAGTTGCCTTTGAGATCTCAACAAGCATCTTTGCCGCTGGATGTTGAACATCTATTTCCTTAAGAATTGTAGCACCATCGTTTGTAATTGTAACATCACCTAGAGAATCAACTAACATCTTGTCCATCCCTCGTGGTCCAAGACTAGAATGAACAATTTCAGCAATTAACTTTGCAGCTGTGATATTGTTCTTCTGCGCATCACGACCCTTAGTCTGTTGGGCACCGTCTTTTAATATTACAACGGGAATACCGCCTGCTGATGATTGAACTGACATATTTGAGTTGAGATTAATTTTCCCTTATTATGTCTTTTTCTGAACCAAAAGGATTGACATTATGCATGTATTATTTTTGAATTGCCTCCGAACGATGTTTTAAATTAGGAAAAATGGACCAGAAATTGCATGTCTCGTTCTTCACCTCGATCATCTTACAATGAAGTACTTTCACTACTTAAGACTCATAACGAATGGTTTGCAAATTCAATTCCTCTTATCGCAAGTGAAAATGTACCAAGTCCTGCAGTCAGAGAAGCTACAATTTCTGACTTTGCCAATAGGTATGCAGAAGGCTGGCCAGGAGAAAGAGTCTACGCGGGATGTACTTTCATTGATAAAGTTGAATTCAGATGCATAGAACTTGCAAAAAAACTATTCAAGACAGAATTTGCCGATGTAAGGCCAATTTCAGGTGTAGTTGCTAATCTAGCAATATATTCAGCATTTACAAATCCCGGAGATGTTATGTTGGCTCCATCGATCCCGTCTGGTGGCCACATATCCCATGGTAAGAAAGAGCACTCAGGTACTGCTGGTCTTGTTCATGGATTAGATATAGAGTTCTACCCATTTGATGCTGAAGAGATGTCAATCGATGTCGATAAGACAAAACAAAAAGTCCAAGAGCTTGCAAAGGCTGGAAGAACTCCCAAACTTGCAATGTTTGGTGGCTCTGTCTTTTTGTTTCCTCACCCAGTAAAAGAACTTGCGGATTTTCTCAAGGGTTACAATATGTTTGTCAATTATGATGGTGCTCATGTTGCAGGACTAATAGCAGGAGGACAATTCCAAGATCCTCTAAGAGAAGGGGCTGATGCGATGACCATGAGCACGCATAAAACTTTGTTTGGTCCTCAAGGTGGCATGATTTGTGCATATGAAAGATTTGGTGAAGAAATCAAAAAGGCAATCTTTCCAGGAATGACCAGCAATCATCATTTACATCACATGGCAGGAAAAGCAATCGCGTTTGCAGAAATGTTAGAATATGGAAAAAAATATGCTTTGCAAGTAGTAAAGAATGCAAAAGCCCTAGCCGAAGAACTAAGCTCATCTGGTTTTTCAGTACTTGGTGAAAAACGTGGGTTTACAAAATCACACCAGATAGTAGTAAACGTGCTATCATTTGGTGATGGTGGAATAATTGAGGCCGACCTTGAAAAGGCAAACATAATTGTAAACAGACAACTTATACCAGGAGACATCAAAGCCGGAAGGAATTATTTTCATCCAGGAGGAATGAGACTTGGTGTTGCAGAACTTACGCGTCTTGGTATGAAAGAATCAGAGATGAGAGAGGTAGCAGAATTTATTCGAAAAGTAGTAGTGGACAAGAAAGACAAGAAAAAAGTAGCATCTGAAGTCAAAAGGTTCAGAAAACAATATCAGAAAGTTCGATATTGTTTTCAAAGCAAGACTGGCGGTTATGATTACATCACAATTCGTTAGTGATAATCTGTTAAAAGAGCCTGATTTCCTTCTTCTTTACCAAAAACTAGAGCTAATTCATCTAAGAGAGAAAGGACCCTTCCTCGAAGATAGGGTTCAATAGTGTATTTATCTAACATCCTTCTGGCAAGCTTGAGATATTTTTGAACAGAAGGTCTTGTCATGGTTTGAATAAGGTTATTGCTACATTCCAGACATTTCCCGATAACAGGAATTCTCCTATAGCTTGCGCCACAAGCAGTGCATCGAAAAGATTGACCTGAATAAGCCCTGAGATTACCCATAATGTCAGGAAGAAGATGAGTTGTCATCACCATAGACACCACTTCGCTTGGATCAACGGCATTTATTATATCAGCAGTTCTAATTTGCATGTCAAGTTTTTCAAGCAACGATCCAAGTGTTGCATATGCACTTCTTGATTTTGAGGTAGTTAATGTAGATGTGGTATGTGTAAAATAATGGTCAGAAAATTGTCCTTCAGTCTCTAGTTTTGATTTTAAAATTTTAACATCTTTTACTGAACTTGCCTTCTCCCTTTTAAGAGTAGCCTCAAAAAAGGAAAGTGGGTATTCTTTTATTACCTCAAAGTTATGAGCTTGTCTTTGCACTTCTTGAGGCACAACAATAGGTTGGACAAGTAATGGAGCATCCATCAATCCGCCAATTCTATCAGACAAGAACAATCTTGAGAAATTCAGCAAGCTGTCCATCAGGAGCATTATAGAGTCTGCGTCCCCATCTGCATCTCTCCTTTTTGCAGAATGCCAAACAGCTGTTGCTAGACAAACGTGTGTGTTTGTAAATCCAATTACTCTCCCAACTATACCAACGGAAGTGTGAGGCGCAAGACCTATGATAAGATGTCCTATCAAGTCTTCAATCCTTTTAACATTGTAAAATGCTGAAGAGGAAAAAAGTTTGGAGAGTTCCCTGTCCAAGTACTGGCAAACAGAGACAAGTGTCTCACCACATTCTTTTGGAATAATCACATCTTGGATCTTGAGTTCAAGTAACTGGTTAGGATTTTCAAGTGGTTTGCCATTTAGATCATGAGTGTACCCAAGGTCGATCAATCTCTCAGGAGTAGTCCCAATCCAGGATGGTTTAAAGTGAGAAAGTGGAGCATTTGTAGCATCAAACCTTATCGTTCCGTCTTTGAATACATTTAGACCTAAGCTTTGTCTTATCAAGCCTTTCTCTAGAGGTTCTGGAATTCTATCTTGGCCTATTAGCTCCTTTACACCTTTGAATGGCTCTTGAGCTCTAATACCAGTTCTTTCTTGAGCAGAATATAGGACTTCTTTAAGAGGAAAGGACCGATAAGAATGTCCAGAGGTTTTCGATTTGCATTTTTGACAGTAGCTAGTCTCTAGCTCACTCCTACATCTAGGACATACAAAAATCATATTTGTTTTAGTTTTGCATTTTTGACATGCAATACTGATTGAAAGAGTATTACAGTTTTTACAAATTCTATTAAAGATATTACAATAAAAGTTGGGCTGTTTTGATGCCTTCACCAAGTCTCGTGAAGCCCCCCCTTTATTCCCTACAGGAAATAGAGTATGAACAGGTGGTTTCATCTTTCTCAAGGCTGCCTTCTCAGGCCTTCCAACACGCACTCCAATTGCAGTTGAAAACTTGTTTGGTATTTTTATCCCTGATGACTTCGTTATTATTTGAGGTACCAAGAAATCCCTTTGTATTTCGATTGGTTTTCTAAATAGCAAAAAAAAGAAGACTCTAGCTTCCACATCTTTCAAAAGAAGAGTACCACCTGCAACTTCATGTGGTACACCAAGTTTTTCAAGAACCTCTTTCACATCTTTTGAATAAATTATAAGATCAGAATCATACTTTATGGGTTTGAGAATCTTTTCAAATTCCTCAACTGTGATCTGATCCCAATAGTATAGATAATGAGGATGTAGACCGATACCAAAATTTAGGGAGATCCTAAATGCCTCATCAAGGTCTGGAATTTTGTTTTCATAATTTAGTAGTTTGGCATCATTTGGTTCGTACTTTAGTACTTTATCTCTTAGTTCTTCAACCCAAAACTCTTCGACGTATCCTGTTGGTAT
Organism: uncultured Nitrosopumilaceae archaeon; assembly: GCA_964538845.1. Classification (GTDB taxonomy): domain Archaea; phylum Thermoproteota; class Nitrososphaeria; order Nitrososphaerales; family Nitrosopumilaceae; genus Nitrosotalea. The sequence goes on from CAZIHN010000003.1 coordinate 26,910, forward strand.
AAGTTCAGCATTATTTTCTAAAAAGTCTCCATAGCTGATTAATATGTCACCTAAATGAAGGATCTTCTCAATCTTAGGTTTGAGGTAAATACCATGTGCAGTATTTTTTATTTTTACTACGTTCCCGTTAACCAGTCTGACTATAGGTGTATCAATGGAATCGACAAAAGCTACAGTTGATGCCTTTCCTGGTACATCTAATTTTATCTGAGTCCCAACTGCAATAGTATGATCTAGAATTTCTGCGACTACAGGATGTATGCCAACAGATGCAAATCCGGTGTTACACGACCGGCCATATCTTAACCTAAACCCTCCTAGCTTTTTTGGCATCGAAAGGACGGACCTACCTGTGATTACCTCTCTCATTCTGTGAGCTGCTGCATCTTCATCACCTGTCTGAATTGCACCTTTGAGATCCTCAAGCCAATCCCAACCATCGAGTTTGTACAATTCTATTAATTTGAGGAGCTTACGGGACCTTCCAATAAGACCATCATTTAGCACTCGAAGGGCACCCCCTCTTACTCTGTTCGTGCCAATCCTTTCCATGTTTCTATGGCTTACTATCTCAACTAAATCGGTGTCTACACCATCAAGTTCGACTGGAAGATTTGAGATAACAGTAATTACATCATCATTTGGAACATGAAATTGAAAGTTTCCTACCTCTCTTTCGTATAAACGTAATTCCTCAACAAACCGCCCAGTTTCATCATCAAATGAATTTGCCTGGTATTTACCAAGACCTGCTATCTTTCTTACGTGGTCTGCAATGAGCATCGTAGAAGCAGCTTCTGTACCCCCTGCTGATCTAATGGGACCAGCGAATGAGACAGATAGATATTCAGAGCCATCGGCATTTTTTTTTATTTTGACTTCGCTGATTCCTTGAAGTGGTGCAATGGTAACTCCTTCTGTAACTATGGCTAGTGCGACACGCACGGCAAGGTCCAGTTTTTCTTGTAGTTCTGTATCTGGGCCAGAGTATTTACCCTTGGCTACCTCTTCTGCAAGTTTAAGAGCTGCCAGTTCTTTCGTAGTATTTTGAATGAGAGATCGTAGATTATCCGTTACATCAATATCATGCATTTTTGATACACGATCAGCAAGATCAAATGCGATCTTTGGTTCTACCATTCCAGAAGAATCAGCAAGCGTCGCTTTAGCGGCTGCGGCTTTTTCAAAAATTGTAAAAACTCCCTCGGATATTTTCGTATAGTACTCAAGGTAGGTTTTTGGAATTGGGACTTCGCCTAGTCTCAATGCAAGATTCTCAGACATACTATTTCCTTATGGATTGGATGGTTTTTACAATATCGGATATGGTTTTGAAACTTCCCCCATTCTCAATGAAGGTTCCAATCACTATGGCATCGGCTCCTGCCTTCGCAATCTCTTTAGCTGTATCTGTATTACGAATACCTCCTCCCACAATAAGGAATCCCTTAAAGACCTTCCTCACTGCTGCGACCATCTCAGGTTTTACACTCGATTTGGCACCTGATCCTGCCTCAAGATAGACAAATCTCATTCCAAGGAATTGTGCTGATAGAGCATACATAGCAGCCAAGTTAGGTTTGTCAAAGGGAATTGTTCTTGCTGAACCTACATGCCAAACCGTTGTTCCTTCTCCGATTATGATGTAGGCAGTGGGAAGTGGTTCCAATCCATATTTCAAAACGTTTGGAGCACCCAAGGCTTGGGCTTGTGAGATGAAATATGGGTTATTTGAGTTCAAAAGTGAGCTAAAAAGTATCGCATCTGCACCAGGGACAACTCCCGTTACATTACCCGGAAATAGAATAATTGGAATTTTTATGATTTTTTTTATCCTACTCACTGTCTCAGTCATTGTAAGTTGATCAGTAGCTGAGGAACCACCAATTAAAATAACAGAGGCGCCATTTTTTTCTGCTTCTTTTGCAAGAGTTGAAGCAGACTTTCCAGCAGAGTTCTCAGAGTCAATTAAAACGAAGAGAAGCGTTCCCTTCTTTTTTGAAGTAAGTAGATATCTTTCAATATTTTGCATATGACTGGTTGATACCTATTGATTAAAAGTTTAATTGAATAAAGTAATACAGAATTGTATTACTATGAGTAACCTTCCTGAAGATAATTTTAATAAAATTATTAAACAGATAATGAAAAAATCGTTATTTACTGAACGACAAATTGAAATTATTTTAAATCGTAGGAAACTTGTAGATTCACAGTATACCATTAGCAAGGGGGCATTTTACCGTCAAGTTAAACAGTCGAGAGAGAAATTAATTTCATTTTGTTATTCATTCATTCTTCTGAGGGGATTAGGGATATTGAGTATAGAAGACATGGATGTGATAAATCGTCTCTCAGATCAGGTTTCTGTGATAAAAAGCAGTGATGTCTTTCCTGAACGTGAGGAAGAAGTCATGTTAGTGATACAAGAGCTACTTAATCGTACTTGCAAACTTTAATTTGTTCGTAAATACACTTTTTCCACGAATAAATTGTGATAATTATGTGACAATGTGAGTTCGAGTTTAATGTGCATTCTGTAAAATTATTTTATTCAAATATGATAAATCACGTCGATTGATGTTGCATAGTGATGTTAGTTGATATCCCCGATTTAGGAGTAATATTCAGTGTATTGGCTTCATTTGTGGGGGGCCTTGCAGTTATTATTATCTATAACAAGATAAAACCATATTTGGGTTCAGAGGCAAAAAATGCAAAGGTTTTGATAGAAAAATTACAATATTATGAAAATTTACTAATTGATATGAAAATTCGTTTAGATTCATTAGAAATGGTACAAGAAAACAATGAGATTTACCAGGCACAAATTCCACGCCCAAGAGAACAAAAGATTCAACAAGAGGCGTTCTTAGTGCCAAAAGAAGAGAAACCAAAGGAGAGAATACACAATATGAATTTCGGCAGTGCAACTGATTACGTATTGCGTTTAATCACGGAAAAGTCAATGACATCACGTGATATACAAATCACCATAGGACGAAGCAGAGAACACACATCACGCATGATGAAAAAGTTGTTTGAGGATGGTCTAGTTGAAAGAGACATGACCACTAAACCCTTTACTTATAAGATAACTGATAAGGGTCTTGGAAAGATAGGAGTTGTCAAGGTACTCCCAGGACAATAAATTATTTCGCCGTTAAAAAAAATTAAGTCAATATAAAATTGAAAAAATTTTCAAAATTCTCTCCAATCTTTAGATCCAAGATTTCTATATTCATCAAAATTCATTATTAATTATGATTCCTATAATTTAATATATTATAAGATTCTTAGATTTATATCATGATGATGTAGTATTACGCTCTCGCTGTGCGAGCTTGATTAATTGATATGCCCACTCTTTACCTTGTTTTTCTCGCACTACTTTACCTTTATTAGAAAATCGTGAGAGATAAGTGGCAACTATACTCAACTTAATTGGTTTTTCATACTCGTCCTCATATTTTTCAAGGATCATAGATGAGGTAAACTTGCCAATTGGGAAGTACTTGTCTATAATATTCCATATTTTTGCACCAATCGAATCAAGTTGTGTAACCTCTTCTTGTTCCTCTATATTCATCAAATCCATTAGTTCGAATATCTTTAACATTTTCTCACGGGTCACATTGCCTTCCAGACTAAAGTTATACTTGGCACCATCCATATCTTCAAGGTCTATCCTGATTCTTTTTCGAGCCAATGAGATCGATCCGGATAACACATTAACACTTGAAGAGATCAAAGAATAATTGTTAACACTTAGGTTTGTTAACATTTACTGCCTAGAGTACGAATAGCAATATTGAGCATCTTAACTAGGCTTCTGGTCTTGTTTTCATCTTTTATGTCAATTTATGCCTGGAGTGGAAATAATGGGGTGCCTTTTGGTATATTAACAATGTTAAGAAGTATATTCACGCCTGGAGTAGAAATAAGGGGGTTGATTTTGTACGTTTCGGATTCGAAATTAACAAAATGTTCACAGATTGTGAACATTATTCCCAAGTTACCCACCCACACACCTATACTTCCACTCTGTCTTTATCTAAAAAATTTTTTTATGATATAATAAAAATAATTAATGATATACTAAATTTGCTTTACTTATTCTATTCTAATTCATTTTGTATAGTAGAGTCCTTATGTGGATGGAGAGGAAATATTGGTGTGTGGGTTGATGACAAGCGATCCGATTGATAAATTATTAGATGATGCACAAAGCGGTAAATCTCTATTCAAGAATCGTGAAGTTTTACATTTTACCTTTATTCCAGACTTGATATTACACCGCGATGAAGAACAAAAAAAGGTAACTCAATCTCTTTTACCTTTGCTAAAAAAATCGCGCCCCTCTAATCTTCTAGTTTATGGAAAACCTGGAACGGGCAAAACCTTGGTTGTTAAAAAAGTATTAAACAAGATTCAGGATCGTATTAAGGAAGAATCATTTACAATCAACCTGCTTTATGCAAATGCAAAAGAAGAGACCACTCTTTATGGACTATTAGTGAAATTTGGAAGGCAACTAGGTCTAACGACACAAAAGGAGCTTCCAAGCACCGGTCTTTCAATTAGTGAAGTATTCAACCGCTTAATCTCGGCAATTGAAAAAAATGCGCTCAATACGGTATTTGTAGTGGATGAAATTGATTATCTAGCAGAACTGGTATCAAGATCGGGAAAAGACGTCTTCTATAATCTTACAAGAGCCAATGAGAGGCTCCAAATGGGCTCGCTCACACTAATTGGAATATCAAATGACCTTACATTCAAAGAGAGGCTTGATCCCAGAGTCTTGAGCAGCCTAAGTGAAGAGGAGATTGTTTTTACAAATTATACTGTGGATCAAATCAAAGAAATCTTGACAAACCGAATCAAGGAGGCTTTCATTCCCAAATCAGTTGAGCAAGCAGCAATAAACCTCTGTTCTGCTATGTCGGGACAGGAACATGGAGATGCCAGAAGGGCAATTGATCTACTAAGGGTCGCAGGGGAAATAGCAGAGCGAGAACAGGCTGATATGGTAAAAGAGGATCATATTCGTAAAGCTTCTCTCAAAATGGAGGAAGATAAAGAAACTACCGCTCTTAATTCATATCCATTACACGAAAAATTATTGATATTGGGAGTAATGAAAGCAAATGGAGGCTCCACAGGAGAGATTTATCAATCATATAAAAACCTCTGCAAGATTACGCGCCAAAAAGAGCTCACTCAACGCAGAATAACTCAAATGTTAAGTGAAATAGAAATGACTGGATTAATTTCAGGCAAAATAATTCACCAAGGAATGCACGGCCGAACCAAGAAATTCCATCTTACACTCAATACTGATACTGTGAAAAAAGCATTCAAAGAAGATTTAACTCTTGAAGATTTATTATAATTTTTAATCAAAATTCTCAGTAAAGTCTTTCGTAGATACTTTCATTGTTGCAAGATTTACTATGACCGCAATTCCGGGAGTGGGGTTAATTCCAACACTAGCTTGAAAGGGAGTCTGGGTCTGCCATGCTCCGGAATTTACAATCAATGTACTCTTATACATATCAAGGTCTACCACATGAATATGGCCAGAATGGTAAATGTCTGGAACATCCGATATTACCATAAAGTCTTCTAGCTCTGGAGCAATGGGAGTTCTCTTGCCATATATAGGACTTAGATGTCTTGTTCTTAGCAAAGTTCGCATTGCCTTTGCAGGCTGTGCATAACTTAAACCCGGAGTACTGCCGACAACATCATCAAGACTTTGTCCATGAAACATCAAAACCTTTACCCCGTTTAACTCAATCAGGGATGGGTTACCAAGCATAAAAAAATTCTCTCTATTCCAAAGATGCATGTTATGTTTTTCTGGAATAGCTGGTTGGGGAAGTGCTCTTCTTCCAGGATCATGGTTTCCTGGGATTATGAATACTTTGATATGTTTTGGAATCTTGTCAAGTAGATGGGTTGCCTTTGTCATTTGCTCATTTATGTCCATTAGCAAAAGTTCCTTTTCCTGATTTGGAAAGATACCTACACCATCAACAATATCGCCGCAAACTAGGACGAATCTGACCTTTCTTGCTACTTCATCGGGGCTTGAAAGCCAAGAAACAAACTCTGTAAACTCTTTTTCCATAAAATATTTACTTCCTACATGCATATCGGAGATAAGAACAGCATAGGTCTCAGTCTTCGATCTATTGGGCATATGATCAGGTATATCAGGCAATACAATCTCCCTCGAAAAAAAACCACCATTCTTGCCATTGGCAATTGAAACCATTACAAACTGATCAATTAGTAAAGAGTTTGCGATTTCTTGCAGCTCCTTATTAAATATCAATATCTCTATTGAACCTGAAGGATCATCTATTAGCAGCTTGGTTACGTCACGCTCTATCTTTCTGTCCATCAATAAACCTGCAATGTATGTTTCCTCTTTCAGTTTTCCATCGGTTACATTTGCGATTGAAGTGAGTTTTTTTGACTGGGAGCGCTGCAACATAATTTTGAGCAATTTTGAATACCTATCTGAAAACAATGAGAAAAAACCATCAATTCCTTCTGCTGAAGTGACTTTTTTAGTAGGATCAAATAGTATAACATGATTGTTTTCTACGGTTTCATCTATTTCTGACTCTACAAACATCTTGAGATCATGTTGATTAATCAAAAACAAATTTTGTTTTGCTTTTTCGCGAACTACTTGTTTTATTATGTTTTGAAGTTCTTTAACATCTATTCGTTCTAATATCTTAAAAGCTTCAGGATGAATTTGAATTCCTTTACTTAATGCATAAGTTATTGCAGATGAGACCTCCTCTTTCAACAAAGTCACATAAAATACCTTTTAATTAAATCTCGCCCCTTGCAGCAACAACCTCAAATAGAGTTCATCTAAAAAGGGAGTTATTGTTTGCGAAAAAAAGAATTTTAGCATTATTAATCTTCATCATAATATTTTCAGTCGCATATTCTATAGGAACTGTAAGCAACATATCTAACGAAGAAATAAAATCATTTCTTAAAGAGTTTCAAAAGGAAATCGAGGGAATTAATGCAATAGGAATTTTTGAACATAATGCTTCTGTTGCACTACCAATGTTTGTTCCAGGTTTTGGCATAGCATGGGGTTCGTTTGCCGCATGGTCAACAGGTATTGCTTTCAAAGCGCTCGTCTCAACCAATCCTACATTAGGAAAACTTCCAGCACTTGCATTACTTTACTTATCTCCATTTGGCGTAATGGAACTAGTAGCTTACTCGATTGGAATGTCTAGAAGTTTTCTGTTCTTATATGCGATAATTAGGAAGAGACAGATCAAGAAAGAACTTCGAAACACTGCTTTGGAGATAGGAATAGTTTTGGCTTTGTTGCTTGGAGCAGGATTTATCGAATATTCCATGATTCAACAATTTGGTACAAGTTTTCCAAATTCCAAATCCTAGATTCATTTTTATCTTAACCCAGATTACAAATGTTGATGTTAGGACTTAAGATACACAATCTCCCAAAATTAAAAAAAAATCCATCCATGATTGCTTCACTTCCAGACATGGGGAACGTTGCAGGAATCGGAATGGATTTTCTTATAAAAAAACTAAAGGCCAAGTTATTTGCAGAAATATTCGCTTTCTGGCCTCCGGCAGTTTCTCACGAAAATGGACTGGTCCAATATGACCAATCAAGCTATAAATTCCATTATTGTGAAAAAGAAAATCTTGTTTTATTTTCAGGTGAGTTTAATCCTTCAGATCCACGCAGACTCTATGAATTATGCTATGAAGTAGTAGGGATGGCTAAAAAACTCAAAATAAATACTCTATACTCAATAGGAGCAGCACTCAGACAACCCAGTTCTGAAGAACCTAAGGTTTTTGCCGCAACTACAACGACAAAACTTTTGTCATTGATTAAGACTAAAAAAATCGAACTCCTAGCAGGTAAGGGACAGATTAGTGGTTTTAATGGATTAATATTGGGAATTGCAAAAGAAAAAAAACTAGACAGCATTTGCTTTCTTGGAGAAATTGATAATCCAAATATTATCCAACCAAGAACAGCCCAACTAATACTTGTCAAACTTATACAGATTCTAAATCTGAAACCAATAGACATGAAAGAACTTGAAGATGAAGAAAACCGAAAAAAATTCATGGAACAACAACTCAATTATATGGGCGGACTGGCTAGAAGGGACAATCAACCAGGAATTGCCTAATTGTTCGAAAAATTATACCTAGTAATTAAATATGACATTAAGGTCTTGGTAATCAAATGAAACCTATATTTTTATTTTTAATTATCATTGCAGGAATAACTACCACGATCTCTTTACCTATTGCACACTCTGATGTCTCATCTAACAACAAATACCTTCTACAGGGGTCAGGATACGTCTCAGGCGCACAAACGGTATTTGATTCTACCATTGCATTCCAGATTACGACAGGTGTTCAGGAAGGAAGTAATACACTTGCTACACTTGATAATGGACTTGCCACTATAGCCGGTGACAGTTATCTTAGCAATGGAATTTGGCAGACCTTGATTCTAAGAGACGGCAAGTATCTAATAATTGTGGGCGACGCACAAGATCAAAGTGGAAATAAAATTCACCTTGATTTGTTTGGCAGAGTAATTGACAACAACCCTAATGGGGCACTTTACACAATTACAGGCAAGATAACTGGTTCTGAAACAATGAGAGTAATCTTTAGTGCAAAGGTTACTTCTGTTAATTCTCCAACTTCATCACCAGTTACAAATCAAACTACATCTAACCAACCACCACCTGGAATATTAAAAATAACCATACTAACAGACGCTCATAGTATAGATAATCAGCAATATTTCTCTCCATCCATTACTAATTTAGCCCCTGGAAGCACAATAGTTTGGACTAACAACGATTCTGTTCCTCACAGAATAATGAGTGGCATTGCATCAGCAATGATTAGAAATCAATCTGCTCCTACCTTTGAATCAGATGGAAAAATAGATAGTGGCATTATTCCTCCTGGGCAATCATTCCAGTTTACTCTGAAGAGTTTTGATTTTTCATCATTTTTAAACCCGGCAGTTGCAAAATATCTTGGTCTTTCACAATCTTATACAGCAGGTGATATAACTTTCTTTGATCCAAACTATGGATGGATGGTAGGTGTAATTTCTCCACTTTCACAACAACCTACTCAAGGAAAGACTGTCCAAATTAGCATAGTTCAAGGAGCATCTAATTCTGGTAATGGACGTTTTCTCTCACCCTCATCCTTACAAATTATTCCAGGAACAGTAGTAATGTGGATTAATAATGATCTTGTTCCTCATAGAATACTCAGCGGGCAATTACTTAGCACCACTCAAGGCAGTGGTGGGGCTCCTGGAACTTTAGTTGCTCCTCACTTTATTCCAGATGGGAATTTTGATAGCGGTAACATTGCTCCTGGCCAGTCCTTCTCATTGACAATAACTGGAACGTACACTTATCAATTCTATGATCCTTCATACACATGGATAAACGGTGTCGTGGTTTCAGCAGCTCAAGCTGCTCAAACTACACCTATCCAAATCACCATACTACCTGGCTCTTCACTATCTCAAGGTTCGGCTTCTCAGTCAAATCAAATGTATTACAATAGATATTATTCTCAATCTGATTTGACAATAGCTCCAGGTACTCCCATAATCTGGACCAACAATGATTCTGTTTATCATACAATTTATAGTGGAACTAGTACACAGAGACCTAGTAATCCCTTCACACCAGATGGAAAGATAGCCAGTGGTAAGATCCTTCCTGGACAATCATTTGAGGTTATAATAAACGATACTGGAATTATAAGATTCTATGATCCACAATATACTTGGATGAATGGCGTTCTTGTCTCAATACCACCTTCACCTTCACATACGATTGCCGCACCATCACATAATCCTGGACTACACTAAAAATTAACATATGATTCCAGTTTGGTCTGATCAAAGACCATTACTGAGAGATCAGAAAACTGTCTTCCTTCCAAATCTTTTACGCTACCAACAAAATGAGTCTCTTTGTAGGTAGTTAGGAACTCAAAAACATGAACCTTTATCTTAGAAGTATCAAAATCACTTGCCTTCAAATAAGCTGCAATTTCTGATTGCATAAAATGTTTTGAACGGTCTTTGGGCCACGGCCTTGGCACAAGTATGACACTGAACCCATCTAAGAGTGCCTTTTGTAACTCTAATTTTTTTTCTTCTATGCTTGTAGAAACATGCATGGTAATTATCTTGCTCTTGTCTAACGGTACCTTTGCCTTTGATGCAGCCACTTGGATAGAACTTATTCCAGGAATTATCCGCACTTCTCCAAAAATCTCTATTAACCGATCTACAACCTCTGACTCTGAAAAGTTCACATCTCCTGTAAAAGGAACAACAAGTTTCTTGTCTCCCAACGACCTTGACACATTTTGATAGGTCTCTTCTTGGTTTTGCATTGTGATTTCATGTATTTCTTTTCCGTTTGTGAGGCTCTCTATAGTTTTGAGAGTATACTTGTAACCTATTACGATATCAGAATCCAATATGATTTCTCTTGCAATATCTGTAAGATATTTTGGTGATCCAGGTCCAACACCCAAAGCAAAGACCATTCCCATAAATGCGGTTTTGTAATGTTCAATATATTTCACTAAAATAAAAATTCAGGCAAACAGGTTCACATGGTGTCTCATATAAGACAGGAGATCCTCCCATTTGCCTGAGTATGTAATACGTAAAAGTGATTAAAAAGGAACACGCAGGATTTCCACTACTCGCATTCTCATTCGATATTATTTCCGAATCTCAATTTGTTCAGGTCGAGGGTTCGTATTTCAAAAAGTCAACAACCTAAGTGGGTGCCGGGATTGGTATTCCTCCAAATATCAAGATAAGAAGTACCACAATTATTACACCTACTATTACAACATAAATTAGGAACCGAAAAATCACCAGTGCTATTATTGCTATTATAGCAATTATAAGCAAAGAAAAAGTTGAGCCCTTAAATGGTAATATATCTATTACAGCCAACCACTTCAATACAAAGAGAATAACGACAGGTATCATGTCACAGTAAAAATAATTCCTCCTTTGAATTTTTTATTTATTTTCATCCATCTTGGTTACAAATCAATAGTATGAAGGAATTACTATGAAAACATAGGAATTTCTAGATAATGACCTATGTGAAAGTATTACTTTTGGGATCTTTTTGCCGAATAGTTTTGCTTTTTTGATATAATCCCATAACATAAAGCTCCAAAACCACAAATCGCTAAACCTAGAAAACCATACTGTACAACCTTTTCCATCATTGCCATCTGCGATTGATCAACTTGAAGCATAGAAGTATTTACATTCCCTTGCGACAATTTAGGAAACATTTGCGGAGTATATCCAGTTATGAGACCCTGTGTTTGGACAATGAGGCTTGACGAATTAAGATATCCGTATGTCGAACCCAAGAAGAGAACTAATCCTACGATTAGTTCCATTCGTCTCAATAACTAAAGATGTCTTCCCTAACCTAATATTCCATTGTTTGTAACTAATCTGACACTTGTTTATTGTCTTATTAATCATGTCTTAATGATTCCACTTGTAACCAGATACTGAATTCCCTTTACAAAATCATCATCTGATATTTCTCCACTAGCCCACCATCCTGCATTGTGTTTTACCCATATTGGAATCTGGTGTGATGAACCTCCAGTAGATTTACCGGGAGGTACTTTCATGATTCCATTTTGCATTAAATACTGAATTCCCTTTACAAAATCATCATCGGTAACAGAACCCTCTGACCACCACTTGGCGTTGTTTTTTATCCAAGAGGGGATCTGCGTTTGTATTGCAATTTGTTGGTTTGATTGCGCCGAGATTAAATCAAATGTATTGACTGCGCTTTCAAAATCAGCAGAATTCTTATTAAAATTATAGTTATCGCATATCATTGTAAAATAATATTGTTTTCCATCTTTTAGCCAAAGCAAGATCTGTTCGCTCTTTGTAGAGATCTGCTGTGAACCTTGAGATGCGTATACTACTTTGAATTTCATTCCATCAGAAAACTTTTGCATACTTTTTCCTACAATAGGCTGTGATGAATTTAACATGCCGTTTGCAACAGCATCCAAGATGGTCTCATCAGGAAGTGAAAAAATTGAATCTGGTAATGGACTTCCTGGCACATAATCAATTGCTAAACTAGCCAAAGTTCCTCCAGAATCCTTAGTGAAATATGCCGATTGATTATTGGTTGATGATCCCAAAGCCCACCCCGTTGGAGGGCTGAATGAAAAACTGTTTGTTGTATCACTAAAGGTATTAAATTGAGCAATCTTTGAGGCTTGATAAAAAATCGAATTTTGATCTGTTATCTGTTCATTTGCTGATATTTGATCTGTAGCTGAAATCGAGTGTGCAGAGTTTACAAGACCTAATGAAGCAATTATTATAGATGATAATAATACCGACAAATGCTGGAACTTAAGAAGCGAAAGAGACACTAAATTCAAAATTAATTCTATATTCAAAAGGATTTGGATCCTTTTGTTTTATCAAAGGTATCAAAAATATGTCCATTTTTGCATAAGGTTGCCTTTTTACCAAACGTCGTCCACTTCGTCAAGTTCTTTGAATTCCTCAATAGGTTTCTCACGCATTACTTTAAGCCTTGATATGTCTCTGTCAAAGAAAAAATCGATTGTCCAATCCATGATGATCCTCACTTTTTTGTCTAACCTAGGTATTTTTGAAAGGTAGATTGTTCGCCATAGCCACCAAGCAACAATTCCATGCAAGTGGATTCCAAACATGCTTGCAATTGCACTGCGCTTTCCAATTACTGCCATTTGACCCCTCGACTTGTAGACAAATTTTTCCTTTTCCTTATTCTTTATTATGGAATAGAGATTCTTAGCAGCAATCTCTGCCTCAGATTCTGCGCTCTGTGCTGTGGGTGGGAGGGGTCTATTTGTTGCAGGGTCAACAAGATAGCAACAATCTCCTATAGCAAGAACCTCAGGAAAATCAACAGACTGGAGAAAATCATTTACTACAATTCCTCCTCTATTGGTTTTAAAGACAGATTTTTTCACAATATCAACTGGTGTAACACCAGCAGTCCAGATCAGAGTCTTTGTTTGTATTGAACGTGGTTGCGACTGAATCGATACATTTTCTGCAGATGGTGGACGAGAATCTTCAATTACAACCTCGTCACCTGAAAAGCTCGTAAGTTTCGTACCTACCATGACCTCTATCCCACGTTTCTTTAGTTTCTCTAGAGCAAAATTTGCAAGCTTTTCATTAAAACCTGGAAGTATAGAAGGAACAGCTTCCAATACAACTACTCTGATGTCCTCTTTTTCAATATTAGGATAATATTTCCTCGCGTCATGTAACAAATCCATTAATTCTCCTGCTGTTTCTATACCGGCAAATCCCCCACCAACAATTACAATTGTGAGTAAACTCTTTTTTAATATGGGATTATTTTCATTATCAGCTTGCTCCAACATATCTATCATTCTATTTCGTATTACAACTGCATCGTTGAGCGTCTTCATTGAATAAGCTAAATCTTCTAGTTTATCCATTCCAAAAAAATTTGTTTGACTTCCAAGAGCTAAAACAAGATAATCATAGTGTAATGCAATTCCTCGTTTTTCGCGAGTTCCGCTAAGAGCTACCGTCTTTCCATAAGGATCAATATCTCTTACTTTATCTTCGTAAAATTTGGTTCTTTTAAGTAGAGTTCTAATTGGAATTACAATATGTCTCGTCTCTATAGTTCCTGAGGCTACTTGAGGCAACATAGGGGTAAACAAGAAAAAATTGTCCTCACTCACAAGAGTAATCTCAATCTCATTGTTACCTGAGAAATAGGCTTCAAGTCTCCTAACACACTCTACCCCTGCAAAACCTCCACCTAACACAAGAACTCTTATCTGAGACAATAGAACCCTATATACTGCCACTTTTTGGGGTTAAAAAAAGGTAGGCATGATTTTTAGGATTTACTTGCCAAAACAATCAGGCGAAAGGTAAAATATACTGATTGGAGCAAATAAGTCATGAAGAAAGAATTCATTGTGGTAAGAATAGATGCTTCACCTGACGGATCCCCTTATGTGGTGATCTCTCTTTCTACATCTAAGGATTTTAGAGAACAGAGCACTCCAATGTCACCATTTGGTGCAGGAGTAATGGGATTTACAAATATGGACGACATGATGAAAAATCTAAACAAGATGCTATCCGGAGGTATGGGACAACAGGCTAATGTGACATCGATCAAGATGGATATGCATGAATACAAAGAGCTCAACCTTTCGGTTGGGGATAAAGTGTATCTTGAAATATCAAAAGCAGAATCGATTGGGGTCTAATTTCGTTCTTAATATTTGCGGGTTATTTCTCCCCTAAGGATCTGATATGCTCTAGGAGCATCTTTCTCATGAAGTACAATTACAATATTGTCTTGTCCGAAAAACGCATTAACTAGCTCGATTCCGTTATCATGTAGAATCTCAGATACGTACGATACTACATCAGAACTGCTTTGGGATTGCGGTATGTGGATTGTAATCTTTGCTAGTCCCGTTTGAAAAAAGTTCTTATGTGATGAAAAAGACTCGAGTAGCTCTCGGACATCACTTATGTCCTCTGTAAGAAATCTAAACGAATCTGTCAATCGGAAAAAGTCATAATTAGGATCAATTTTTACAAATTTGTCCATCAAGTCTACCGCATCTTTCATCTCAAAATCGTCAGAGGAAAACTTGATGTCAACTATTCCATCTGTAAGTGATACCCTTGCGTTTTTGAGTACTGGCTCTCCTTGAATATCATCCTTCTTTTCAAACGAGTCTGCATATCTTTTTATCGCAACAACTATTGTGTTAATGTTTACAGGACCGTTAATCAGAGATTCGACTTCTTTTTGTATCTTGACAGCAAGTGCAGTATAGTTAATCAGATCCATCTTGATGCAGTCATAAAGCGATCTATTTCTCGTGATTATTTCTCGGACTGCGTCAGGTACAGATATGCTTGCAGGACGCATATAATATATGAAAGGAATGTCATCTATATTAGAGTATGTAATCATTATATGGTATTAATCACATAATCTTTATATAATGTCATATGTATTACATACTATGGAAAATTATGACATAGAAGAATGGGACGGGTTCGATACCATCTTCAGCAGAATGATGCGGCCTTTCAAGAACTTTGATAAGGTTTGGCAAGATATGAAAGAGTCAGGCAACTTCCAGACTTTTGGTCCTTACTATTACGGATATTCCGTAACTGTAGGTCCTGATGGAAAGCCAGTGGTTAAAGAATATGGAAACGTAAGACAAAATCTCTTACCTACTTCTGAAACTAGAGAACCTTTTATTGATGTCATTGTTGACGACAAAGAAAAGGATCTCAAAATTGTAGCAGAGATGCCGGGAGTGGAGAAGAGTGACATCAAGGTCGAAGTTGTTGGACGTACAGTAAACCTAGATGCAGAGCATGAAAGTAAGAAATACCATACCAAGATCCCTATCAAACACAAGGTCGACGAAGATTCTGTGAAGGCAACATATGCCAATGGAATTCTTGAGCTGAATTTTAAGCTGAAGGAAGATGAACGGCCCAAAGGAAAAACAGTGAGGGTTGACTAACCCCTTTATTTTTTATGGTGATAAATTATGAGTGAAATTACATTAAGAATTGGTGAAACCTCACAGAGACATGTGGCAAAAGGCATAGCGGTAGTAGATCCAAAGATTGTAGAAGAGAATGGATGGGAGACTGGTCAAATTCTAGAACTAGTTGGAAACAGAAAAAGTCATGTAAAGCTATGGCCAGGATCAGCTACCGATTATGGAACCAGTATCATAAAAATTGATGGAATAACACGTCACAATATTGGTTCAGGAATAGGAGAAAAGATTACAGTAAAGAAAGTAGATGCAACTGGAGCTGAGCAGATAACACTTTCTCCACTTGAAAAACTAAATGCCGAAGGTCTTCAAGAATACATGGAGGCATACTATATGGGTCATGTATTTACTAACGGAGATACATTAGTAGCTACTACACAACTTGGTGGAAAGACACAACTAATAGTTACAGGAACAATACCTTCTGGAAAGCCTGTAGTCGTTACAGAACAAACTGAGTTTAGACTAGGTTCCATGACCAAAGCTGTTGATACATCAATTCCAAGAGTGACATATGATGATCTTGGAGGTCTAAAAAATGAAGTTCAAAAGATTCGAGAGATGGTAGAGCTTCCAATGCGTCATCCAGAATTATTTGAAAAATTAGGTGTTGAAGCACCAAAAGGAGTATTGTTATTTGGGCCTCCTGGAACGGGATAAACACTCTTGGCAAAAGCGGTAGCAGGCGATACTAACTCGCACTTTACTTCACTTATCGGTCCTGAGATTATTGGAAAGTTCTATGGAGAAAGTGAAGAGCGATTACGTGAAATATTCAAAC
>CAZIHN010000004.1:0-41750 GCA_964538845.1 uncultured Nitrosopumilaceae archaeon
CGACTACTTTTGCACTGTTCATCCATGGATGACAGGTCAAGTAATTGTGAGTGCATCAGCAATGTCAGGCAATCAAACTGGAGGCCCATCTAATTCAACTGTACCAGAATTTGGTCCAGTAGCATCAATAGTTCTTGCAATTGCTATAACAAGCATTGTAGTATTTGCAGCAAAGACTAGAGTGATTCCAAAACTCTAAACTTTCTTTTTATTATTTATTTAATTATGGAATTAGCTCTGGCTTTACGGTAGATAGTGAGATGGCATGATCATCAATTAGGACTCCTACTCCGACTGATACATCCTTTATTCTTAAGATGATTTTTGGCAGATCATTGTTTGAAAGATTAAATTGTTTTGCCAAAGCATTTTTTACCGTATTCTCGGTATCTGATATTTCATTTAATCTAGATGGGATGGATATATCTAAGGTTTTTCGATATATGTCCTGTGGAATCTTTCCACTCGAATCCTGTATTATGTAAAATGAGATCTTATCTACTAGGACTTCATGAGGAAGAACATCAAGAGCATTTGCTGTATAGAATGCTTGCACATCCAGAATATTGTAGTCATTTCCAGAAATAGTTGGAATGACTCCACCCCTTGATGATTGTAGACTGGAATCTAATGGAACATTAATTATTATAAATCCTTCAAGAAAATTGGTATCATAGTTACTAAGAACATTTCTTATTTCTTGGCATGTTATTGCTGTCACACCCTCTGCATTCAAGTTTACCAGCATTGCAATGGACGAGGTTCCATTATTTACTACTACATTCCATAGCATCGTTGTTTTATATTGCTGTTTATTGAAAATACTAACATCTGTATCATAATGTCCTGGTCTTAAGGGGCCCTCACCTGCATAGATGGAACCACATTCGAACTTTGTTGTATACATGACACCAGTAGGATTTGAAACTGAAGTAGAATCAGCTTTTGAATTAGGCGTAACATTGGAAGAATTACTTATAAAAATAGTTTTAGAAGTCTTATTTACATCATTTCCATTACTTTGGGCAGCTACAATGTTTTGCTGAGGATGTAAAAGAAAATTTGTCGTTACAATAGAAACAATTGCAATCACAACAAAAATTAATGAATACTTTTGCCATTTCTTCACATATCAATTATCTTCTGATAATAATTTAACCGTTAGTGATTATCTTATCAAGGGTTAAATATAATATAAAGCCAATCAAAACTAGGTTTAGATATTTGAAGCTAATTCTAAAGATTTTATTGTTTTCGTTTTTCATTCTTTCAAACACTTTGGCCTTAATACCATATAACGCATTTGGAGACGGATTCACTCAAGAAAATCTCCCCCCAGCATCAGTGGGAAACAGAAATGTTCAACTTTTCATAAAACTTTCTCCTCCTATCATTACATCTGACACTTCTCAGCCAAGGGAAATCTACTTGAGACTCTTCGATGCAAACACAAATGAAACAATTCTCCATGATTCTTTTTTTATTAAAATTACAAAACACGATCAATTGCTTTTGCAAGATCTCTTCCACACCCACACCGGAGAATTAACTCTTGAGATAACTCCTACCAACACTCCAGGTAAATGGTTAATTCAAGGAGATCAAGAGCCATTTCTCAATGCTTGGGTAAACCAGGATGGAGGACCAATACCAGTACAAGTAGATGCTCTTGGAGAAGGAGGTCTCTATCATCTTCACATCGAACTTTTCGCAATTGATTATGACAAAAATATATTCACACCAGATCAAGCCCCTAATTGGGATTCTTACTTGAGTGTAGGTGATGTTTCAAATCATACTGTCACTTACAACGGTAATCAATATACTTCAACAGTAATTTCTTACTATGACAAGATTAATGATAACTTTAATTTTGATTCCTCAAAGATGCAAATCTCATATTCGATGCCATTTGATTGGAATACGACCAGAATATCAAATCAGCCAATTTTTGTTCATGAAGAAATTCACATGCCGAAATCATTTAAGGAGTTTACAAGCACTCCAACATTTTCAGCAACGATGAATGGTTATCAAATTACAGGTAGGAGATTAATTGTAGACCCTTATACTCTCGGTGATACTGTAATAGCACATATCTTACTAAATAAGGTAGACATTCAAAATATAGCGCAGCAAATGCCACAAGGTACCAACACCATGAATTTTACTCTTTCACCCGCAAAGCCCAATGTTAAAACCTCAAGTAGTGTTCTTACCGATTTTGGATTATTGGGAATAAAATTAGGATGGAACCCAACTCAAATTGTCCCAAATTCACAAAATTCTCTTAAACTTTCCTTTTTTGATGCATCGACTGAACAGCCATTGAATGGCGATGTAAAATATGATCTAAAAATTCTAGATAGTGATGGGACCGCACTTATCTCAAAAACGGATCTAACTGCAAAAGGTGCAGCAGATTCTCAAACATTGAATTTGCCCGGAAATGGAATATACACAGTTCAGATAAGCATAAAGTCTATAGTTGGTCCAACTGGCTTACCTGACAACTCAAGAGTTGGTGTGGCGAGAGGAAATTTGGTTATTCCATCTACCGTGAGTGCTGATACCGGATTGGTATCAAACCAGACAGAAAATGTAGATAATTCAACTGTACCAGAATTTGGTCCAGTAGCATCAATAGTTCTTGCAATTGCTATAACAAGCATTGTAGTATTTGCAGCAAATACTAGAGTGATTCCAAAACTCTAAACTTTTCTTTTTCGATGCATCGACTGAACAGCCATTGAATGGCGATGTAAAATATATCTAAAAATACTAAATAGTTCAGATAGGCACAGATATCAACCTGATGATCCAACTCTTAGTATGAATTCAATATCTTTCAAAATTGGATTAATTAGATTTAGGACTCAAAATGCTATTATAGAAATCATATAGGTGATTTCATTATCTTATGTTTCCACTTAAGGATGAGAATCCAAAACCTCCTGGTTATAGACCCTACGTGACTTATGCATTAATTGCTATCAATGTATTGGTCTTCTTTTGGGAAATTTCTGTTACACAGCAGATATGGGAATTTACAAATGATAAAGCAGGAGAGATGCTTCTAAACTATGGAACAGTTCCTGCAGATATTATAAACGGATTTGCAGAGCACAACTACGGTGTTGTATCATCGATTTTTAGTTCTATGTTCCTTCATGCCGGTGTGTTGCATATTGGTGGTAACATGTTATTTTTGTGGATATTTGGCGACAATGTTGAATACAAATTTGGAAGAGGAAAATATCTTGTGCTCTATATCTTTTGGGGAGTTGTAGCTGATTTTGTTCATATTTTATCCGATCCTTCAAGTCAAGTGCCTGCATTAGGTGCTTCTGGTGCAATATCCGGAGTACTTGGTGCATATCTTATTTTATTTCCAAACGCCAAAGTTTTGACATTCTTATTTTTGGGATTTTTTGCAAGACTAATGCGAATTTCAGCAAAATGGTTCCTTCCATTTTGGTTTATATTCCAAAATGTCTTACCCGCACTAGTAGGATCAACTGGTTCAGGAATTGCATTCTTTGCTCATATTGGTGGATTTCTTATCGGACTTGTTTGTGGTTTTATTTTCAAGAAGACTCATAGGTCAGATTTTACTTACGGTACGAGGTACGGTTGGAAAGGATTTACATAAAGCAAATTGAAATTAGAAAAATTGATCCAATTTTATCAACAAGGAATAAATTCCATTGGTTTGTCGCATGAATATATGCCACTCATAACAATATCGATGTATCCTGGCAGAACAGAAAAACAAAAAATGGAATTTGCAAAGGCTATTACAAAATCTGCAGTGGAGATTCTTAAAACAAAAGAGAATCATGTAATAGTAGTTTTTGAAGAAAATCCAAAAGAAAACTGGTTTATGGCAGGAAATCCTCTGTAAACACATTTTTATTTTTATATAAAATTACATAATCTGTGACAAAGATTTCGATAATACAAATGCGAGTAAGTGTTAATAAAGATAAAAATTTGAAAACAATTTTGAAGTATATATCACAAGCTGCAGATAAAGGCTCAGTATTTTGTGCATTTCCAGAATTTATGATGTGTTATACACCAACATTCCAATCTTCTCGACAACTCGCAAGTATTGCAGAAAGAATAGATGGAGAATTTGTGTCATGTATTGTTGAAGAAGCAAAGAGAAATTCAATCCATGTTATAGGTACAATGTTTGAAAAAAGTCCTAAACCAAACAAGGTCTATGATACCTCTTTCATTATCAACGAAAAAGGTAAGGTGATTTCGAAATATAGAAAGATACATCTCTATGACGCCCTTGGTTTCAAAGAATCATTGAAACTTTATCAAGGATCGTCAATCGCAAAACCGGTCAAGACAAATTTGGGTAAGACAGGCATGATGATATGTTATGATATAAGATTTCCAGAAATGTCTAGGATATTGGCTTTGTCTGGATCTCAAGTACTTGTAGTTCCATCTGCATGGATTAAGGGAAAGATGAAAGAAGAACATTGGTTAGCGATAAACAAGACTAGAGCAATTGAAAATGGTTGCTTTGTAATCTCGCCTGATCAAGTTGGAAATATTTATTGTGGTAGAAGTCTAGTTGTGGATCCATTTGGAAAAATTCTTCTTGATATGGAGAAGAGGGAGGGAATAGGAACAGTTGATATATCATTAAAAGAAGTAAGAAACGTAAGGAAAAGATTACCTCTTTTACAAAACAGACGTACTGATATTTACGGACCTTAAGATTTTGTAATTTTACCCTTGCACCGTATATTTGAACACTGTTTTATCCATTTTTGTTTTCTAGAATATCTTAAAAGGATAACTGGCCAGGAGCAAACCTTACAGGAACTCTTTGTTCCATAGATCATTCCCTTTTGTATTAGAGGTGACGAAGCTGTGCAACCATTCCGATAATTTGAACATCCTATGAATCGTTTTAATGTTTGACGGGATCTAATTATTAGCAGCTTTCCAATATGGCAATGTGGACATTCAACAAGACCATTAACAGGGACATTTGTTCCTAATATGATATACTTTCTCTTTCTTTCAGACCACGATAGGAATCCATTTTTGTCAAAATATTGTCTTATCTCGCTTTGGATTTTAACGATATTTTTGTTTGTAATTTTGACAGAATTTCTAGAATTAACTGGTTTCTTGAATGAAACTTGAGTAACATCGATCCCCATTGACATCATTTTATTACCAGACTAAAGAAAGTAATGAAGAATTTTTATATGGTTTCTAGTCAGCGAGATTTGTGGAAAAAGTTTGTGTTATTGGTTCTGGCAGCACTAAATATGGGAAATTAGAAGAAAGCATTACAGATATTGCACTTCAAGCTTCAGTTGATGCCATAGAGAGTGCAGGAATAGAACCAAAGCAAATTCAAGCAGGCTACATTTCCAATGTTTTTGGAGTTGCTGATAAACAAGTTCACTTGGGGCCTGTAATAATGAGTAATCTTGGGATTTCTGAAGTTCCATCACTTTCAATCGAATCTGCCTGTGGAAGTGGTTCTGTTTCATTTAGAGAGGCATTTGCAAACGTTGCAGCAGGATTTTATGATGTAGTTTTGGCAACAGGAGTTGAAAAAGTAACCCATACCGGCACAGAATGGACAACAACTTATTTTTCATATTGTTCTGATTTTTTTTATGAAGGAGGAGCAGGTGCATCTTTTCCAGGATTGTTTGCATCAATGGCAAGAGCTTATCTTGCAGAATTTAAGGCGACAGAAGAAGATCTTGCTGCAGTTGCAGTAAAGAATCATGACAATGGTTTTCTCAATCCAAAGGCCCATCTTAGAAAAAAAATTACAATAGATGATGTACTAAAATCGGCTGTTGTTGCAAGCCCACTAAAGTTGTATGACTGTTGTCCATTTTCTGATGGAGCAAGTGCTATTATATTGTGCAGCGAAAAGTTTGCAAAATCTCATACAAAAAATTACATCGAAGTTATAGGATCCGGTAGGGGTGGATCACCTGCAGCACTCCAAGGAAGAGAACGTATTACCACTATACCAAGTACTAAAATTGCAGCACAGGCTGCATACAAAATGGCTGGCGTTACTCCAAAAGATATAGATTTTGCTGAAGTTCATGATTGTTTTACAATTGCAGAACTAGTTGATACTGAAGATTTGGGATTCTTTGAAAAGGGAGAAGCTGTTAAAGCAGTTCGAGAAGGAAGAACCAAACTCAATGGTGATACTCCTATTAACCCATCAGGTGGTCTAAAGTCAAAGGGTCATCCAATAGGTGCAACTGGAATAGGTCAAGTTGCAGAGGTATTCGACCAATTAACTGGGAAAGCAGGAGAAAGAACAGTCAAGAATGCAAGCATTGGACTCACACATAACTTTGGTGCAACCGGGGCTAGTTGTGCTGTACACATATTCAAAAGTGTTTAAATTGTTAACTAAAGAGGAGTTTGCAAATAATGCTAGGCAGGGAAAAGTTCCAGCCAGAAAATGTACAAAATGTGGTCATCTTCATCTAGTTACTACTTATTTTTGCCAAAATTGTGGAAATAAGGGATTTCAAAATATTATTCTTGATGGAACAGGTTATGTTGTCACATATACAATAATAACCGTAGCCCCTGAGGGATATGAGAAATTTGTCCCATATGCTTGGGTTGTTATGAAATTGGACAATTCAGAATTAAGACTCTCTGGCTTTATGGGAGGGATAGCGTCTCCTGCAGATCTTCCTCTAGGTACAAGAGTAAAGATTACTGGTTATGAAGAACATGGAATTATAATTGAAAAGCAGTAAATGAAATTTATTGAACTGATTAAAAAAATCATAAACTCTCTTTTATAATGTTTAAACAAACCTCTGATTAGTAATGTCTGTAGATGTTGTTTGTGGGAGATGTGGAGCCAAAATTGCCAATATGCGCATGTTAAAATCAGTAAAGGATGTAATGCGACCGTATAACAGTAAGTGTCCTTCTTGTGGACAATCATTATCCACATCCGAATTTAGTGTCGATTTACAGAAGAACTGATCTAAAAAGCTTCTGTCGCGATCAACTTCGTCATAAATCTTATTTACTGATACTTCTTTAGAAATGGTTATGGAACTGAGTGAAGACTTTGGCGAACAAAAGCGAGGAGGGATCTTACAGTCTGCATCGAAACGTGTTCGAATGATTTTTTCCGTTATGGCTAGTCCTAATAGGATCGATATTTTACGTATTTTGAATTCGAAGGGCCCTCTAACTTATTCAGAACTTAAATCTCTCGCCGGATTTAAATCCAAGAAAGAAAGCGGCAAGTTTGCTTATCATTTAAGAAAGCTATTGAGGCAATCTCTTGTTGCGTTAAATAAATCTGAAAGAAGGTATACTATTACTAACTTGGGAAAATTAGTTCTAAGTCTTGCAAGACAAATTGAAGAACGATCAATCATTGAAAGTGGAAAGATGTATGTCCGAACGTCTCATGAATCAATTGAAGAATTCAATTCTCATAAGATTATTCAGTCTCTTGTTCGAGAAGGTAGTCTACCACTTGAACTTGCCCAAAAAATAACAGAAGAAGTCGAGAATAGAATTTACAAATTCCAGACATCATATCTAACCTCTTCACTCATACGTGAGATGGTCAACTCTGTTCTTTTAGAACAAGGTCATGAGGATTATAGGCACAAATTAGCGAGATTTGGTATGCCTGGTTACGATATTCATGAAATGCTAACCAACGTAGATGGCATTCATAATGGTGTTGAAGGCCTACTATTTAAAACAGGACAGACGGTATTTGGTGAATATCTTGTTTTAAATACACTTCCTAAAGACGTTGCTGATTCTCATCTCTCAGGAGACATTCACATTACAAACGCTGGATTGTGGTCTTTGCTCCCTGATACCGTATTTGTAAATATTAAAGAGTTAATAGAAGACGGCGTAGATTTGAGGGGCAAATTCTTAAGCGTAACAAGAACATCATCTCCCAAGTCTCTTGATGATCTGTTTACTTCATTGGCTGTACTCACTAGCCTTCTCATCAAAGAGGCATCACAAGAGGTTGTTATGGATGGACTAGTGCAAGTATTGCAAAAATTTTCCAAAAATTTGACAGAAGTTGAAGAAAAAATTGTAAATTGCTTTGCTAAGATCTCCACGGCACACAAGTATGGAAAGAATGGAACACTTGCATCATTTAGAATATCTATAGGAATCGAACCAAAGATTGTAGGTGCAATTCTCGGAGCTTACAAGAAATACGTAAAATCGACACCAGTTCCTTCAATTGGTCTTATAGTTGATTTTGAAAAATCTAAATTAAATGACTTTTCAAGCGATTTAGCAGATATCATTGAACTTGGAGGGCGTGTAATATTTTCGAAAGGGCTGGTGTCCAACAAAGGTTTAGCTCGAGTAGATACAAAGAATATTGGAACGACTTCAATTACTTTACAATCTCTATCAATTAACATGCCAAGACTTGCATTTGAATCGAACAAGGATGAAACGTATTTCAGAGCTAGACTTGCATTGTTGATGAAACCTGCACTTGCTGCAATGTCTCTGAGGAAAAAGGAAATATCTGACCTGACAAGACGTGGTATTAACCCAATATTGGCAAATAACACACAGTATATGCAAAAAGGTTCTGTAACTCTTGTAGTTAATCTAATTGGACTTAAAGAAGCAGTCTATGGAATTCTAGGGTTTGAAAACAACAAAGCTGGACATGAAATCCTCTCTAAAGTGGTAAATACGGCCATGGAAGTTGCTACTAAGAAAGGAAAAGAGATGGGCGATAATGTCACTATAACAATGTCTGAAAGCGATGCCGCTAGCAGGTTTTCGTTACTTGATGGTGAAAAGTACGGTAAAATGTCACTTCATCAACACATGGAGGGGGAGTCCTATTCGGAAGGAATTAGCATAGATGCCTCAGAAATTGAAGGAATGACTCCTAAGAACGAGAAGATAGTCGAATCGAATTATTTCTCCAAGATTCTCAACGGAGGACTTCTTGTTCAATTAATGATCCCGGATTCGATGGATTCATCAGGAATTAAGAAGGTCATTGAAAAAGCAAGTGAATTATTAGGTTCTTTTAGACCTGTTAGAAATGTTCCTATTTGCAGCAACTGTGGACTAAAGGAAGAGAAGATCTCCGAAAAGTGTCCCGTGTGCAAATCTCCCTATATACTAGTGTAGATCATCTTAGGAAAGATTAACAATCTCTTGAAAGAAAATTTTGAAATAATCCAGAATTTGCGCTAAAATTTTTATGAATTGTTTTGATTTATATTAATCAAAAATAGATCTAAAACTACGAAAGTCGTAACGGTGTCAACAAAATTGATCCAAAGTCAAACTTTAGAAAATAATTTTTTGCCGCAGTGTTTATTTAACTCTCATTTGATACTCATGCGGGGAGTGAATTGACAGATTTTTCACAAATAGAAAATTCGATCATACAAGTAAAAAAGCGCGACGGTCGAGTGTCAGATTTCCAGAAGGATAAAATTTCAAATGCGATCTACAAAGCACTAGTTGCTTGCGGAAGACCAGATCATGGCTTGGCTGATAAACTTGCAAACCATGTAATAGAAAAGCTCATCACTCATGGTTATTCGGCATCAGAAGCACCAAGTGTAGAGGACGTTCAAGACATGGTAGAATCCACTCTAATTGAGGAAGGACAAAGTGAGATCGTCAAGGCTTACATACTCTATAGGCACGAACGGAGAAGAGTACGAGATGAAAAGATGAAGGTTCTTGAAGCAAAGACTCTTGATAGCGTAGCAAAGAAGTTTGATCTCAATTGTTTAAGGGTTCTTGCATCTAGATATCTACTTAGAAATAACAAAGGCCAGATAATTGAAAGTCCGGGTGAAATGTTCGAGAGAGTTGCTATTTTAGTTGGTGTAGCTGATGTCCTAAAAGATCCTTCTGTATTCCAAGTTGACGGTGTGTTCACTCAGAATGTTGAAGATGCAACGAAATATCTTGAAAAACTTGATGACTTTAACTACAAATTCAAGATAGGGAAATACTATCTTAACAAGTACCACTTTAGATCGCTTATTAGTCACTATATTGACTTGGCAAAACGCGGCCAGATGAAAATAAGTATAAAGGAATTCCTAACGATGTTGGCTGCAAATAAGTTTGAACAATATGCCGAGAGGATCAAAGAATATTCTGATCTAATGTTTGCTCAGGACTTTCTACCTAATTCCCCAACCATGATGAATGCTGGTGCCAGATTAGGTCAGCTTTCTGCCTGCTTTGTTCTCGCAATGCCAGATGATATGGAAAAGATAATGAAATCTTCCTCGGATGCCGCACTGATATTTAAATCAGGAGGTGGAGTTGGTATCAACTATTCCGATTTGCGACAAGAAGGTGACATAGTAGCGTCAACCTCAGGAGTAGCATCAGGCCCAGTATCTTTCATGAACATCATAAATACTGTCACTGAAGTGGTCAAACAAGGAGGTAAAAGAAGAGGTGCAAACATGGGAATCATTGAAGCATGGCACCCAGATATTGAGAAGTTTATTACTGCTAAAACAAAACCAGGAGTTTTAGAAAACTTTAACGTAAGTGTTGGGGTATGGGAAGACTTTTGGGAGGCACTTGTAGGTTCAACTGATGGAAAATTTGTTCTTCGGAACCCTCGAGATAGAATAGCGGTTAGGGAGGTAAATGCACATCACTTGATTGACCTCATCGCATTATCAGCATGGAAAAGCGCAGAACCAGGACTGATTTTTTTTGACATCATAAATAGATACAATGTATTTGCAAAAGCACGAGGTGGACCTCTTAGAGCAACAAATCCATGTGGAGAACAAAGTCTCTATCCATACGAATCATGTAATCTTGGTTCAATCAATCTTTCTAATTTTGTTAAAAGAAAGGCTGATGGACAATTTGAATTTGATTGGCAACGATATGAAGAAACGATAAGAAAAACTACTCGATTCCTTGACAACATAATAGATGTCAATACATATCCTATTCCAGAAATTGATCAAGCATCAAAAGATTCAAGAAGAATTGGATTAGGAGTTATGGGAGTAGCTGATCTTTTATTTAAATTGAGAATCCCATACAATTCACAAGAAGGATATGAATTCCAAGAAAAACTTGCTGAAGCATTGACATATTATTCCATGGAAGAAAGCATTGCACTTGCAAAATCTCGGGGTGCTTTTACATTATGTCCAAAAACGGAATATCCAGAAGGTAAGATCCCAATTGCTGGATTCTATGAAAAACCAAAGAATGCTCGCACATACGACTGGGAAGCATTGATAGCCAAGATTCAGAAACACGGAATTAGAAATGTACTGACAACTACTGTAGCTCCAACTGGGACATTATCCATGATAGCTGATTGCTCCAATGGAATGGAGCCAATGTTTGCATTGGTATTTGAAAAGAGAGTAACAGTAGGCAGGTTCTTCTATACAAACAAGATTTTCGAAGCAGTTCTTAAAGAGCAAGGCCTTTACAATGATCAGATATTAGAAAAGATTGCAAACAATTATGGATCTATTAAGGGAATACCGGAGATTCCAGAATGGATGCAGAAGATATTTGTTACAGCAATGGACATTCACTGGGCTGATCATTTAATGGCACAAGGAGTCTGGCAAAAATGGATAGGCAATGCTATTGCAAAGACAATCAATATGCCAAATGATGTCTCATCTGATGACGTAAAAGCAGCATATTTACTGGCTCATGAACTTGGTCTGAAAGGAATTACTGTATTCAGGGATGGTTCAAGACATGAACAGGTACTTCATATGACTGGAAATAATGTTCAAAAGAATTTTCTGGTAACACCGAGCACGTATGTTACAGATCATATTTCAAAGAATCTCACCAATGCATATTTGAAATCACAGATAGAAAGAGCGCTTCAAATAAAGATTCTAGACATTGAAGTACCAGCTTCGACTCAAGCACTTACACCTGAACAAATGGAAGAGAGACTCTGTCCTACATGCAAGAATAACTTGGTATTTGCAGAAGGATGCAACATCTGCATAGAATGTGGATACAGCGGCTGTACGTCTGGATAAATCAGAAACTATTGAGTTAGTTAATACTTATTCTCTTTAAAAGGATAAGCGCGGGAGGGCAACAAGTACTCTGTCATGAAAGAGGAAATTTATCAAAGCCCTCCCGTCGGTAATTAACAATTATGTAAAAAAATTGATTCTTAATAAAACTTGCCAATCCGACTTTTTGTGACCTTACGTTAAAGCTTTTTACTACCGGAATTTCGAAAGATCGCCATGAACAAGAAAATAATTGGTGTTGCTATAGGAGCTGCCATAGCAATTGCAATACTTCTGTTGATATTAATGCCAATGATTCAACCTCACACTTCCATGCAAAATTATTCACATAATACTAAACTTGGTTTGGTTGTCTTTCCTCCTTCTCAACGACCAAATCTCAAAGAAGTACAAGATGCTTATATTAAAGCTGCAGGAACAGGGATCGGTAGAAGCAATATCTATCTTTCATGGCCAAACATAGAACCAACACAAGGAAATTACAACTGGTCTACTTCGGACATTTTAATGGAACTAAATCGAGAACAGCAGCTAAATGTCACTCTTTATTTCTCTGTGATTAATAACCAGCTTTTTGGACCTTTCCCAAATTGGCTAGGCCAACCACAATTTGACAAGAAATTTCAAGACGAAACCATAGCCACTCTCGATTCCGTACTCTCAAGGTATTACATAGTGGATTACGTAATAATAGGAGGAAACATCGACAGCTATTTTAGAGATAATCCAAATGAAATTCCAAAGTATGTAGATTACTTTAATGGTGTATATTCCAAATTAAAGGAAAAACATCCAAATGTCAAGTTTGGGAATTGGTTCTCGTTAAATGATGTTGCAAATCACTATGAGGGTGATATGATAGGTAAACTAAATCAGGGAGATTTCGTAGCATATTCCTTTGCTCCAGTAGATCTTCTTTATTTCCACTCCCAAAATCCACAACAACAAAGCATTAATTTACAAAAGATGATAGATTATGCTAAAGGTAAAAAAATTGCACTAATGGAAGTGGGATGGAGTACAGATGCGTCAATAAATGGAACAAAAGAGAAGCAAGATGATTTCATGAAAATTGTGTTCGATTTTTATAGGAAGAACCAGTCTGATTTCGAATTTCTGACTTGGTATAGAGAGTATGATAGACCTTTTAATACTTGTTACAACTCTTTAAACCAAAATACTACTATGTTTACAGCTGAACATGTCTTAAACAATACTGCAGCTTATCTATGTGGAACTGGGCTAATTGATGTGAATGGAAATCCAAAACCAGCATGGGATGAATTTATCAAGCAAATAGATCTTAGTCATAATTCTTAACTTGATTCTTTTTTCATTATTTATATTACGAATTTCTCATAACCAAAAAATAAAAAATGTATGTTCTACAGAATAAAAATATCCTAAAAGTAGATGCGGTCGCCGGGATTTGAACCCGGGTAACGGGCTTGGAAGGCCAGTGTACTAACCAAACTATACTACGACCGCTCACTGTGCCAATCTTAGACCTACATAATAATTCTTTTTTCGTATTCATAGAGTATACGTGAAATAATGACGTGAGCCTCAAGAGGATTTTTGTCAACAGATATTAATTTGTTAAATTGTTTTTTAATTTTGTCTGAATATTCACCCTTTGGAAAACCTCCGATCACAAGGCATGTATCATCATCAATTTCTTCAGCCACATTTTGATAAGAATTTCTGATACCAGAGCTTGAAAGTGCAATAGTTATTTTTGGATTAATTTTCTTTATCAGATTTTCAAAACTCATTTCCTTTATTTCAAGAAGTATATTCTTTTCCTCTTCTATTTTTTTGTTTAAATACAATTGTTCGACAAGTCCCTCAAACCTATGATATGATTTTGGTAGTCTAACATTTTGGCCAATGAAGATGACCTTATCATCTATTGTATGAACGAATACTTTTAGTCTATTTTTAAAATACAAAGGGATACTACATGCTTCAAGAAGGCAATAATGTATCAGATCAGGTCTGCCTCTTTTCATTCCATTTTTGATTCCTTTTGTTGCGCTAAAATGCCATGATGTATCAAGCAAGATTTCAGATGTTTTTTTGTTAAATCTTTTCGCATACGATACAACAGAATTATGCTTTTGAAGTTCTAAGGGTATCAGTTCAAGAGCAGATTCTGCTATTACAAGCGAGAGCAAGATTGTAATTTAAGGATGTGAATTATTTAACTATCATGAAACCCAATATTCGAAATCTAATTCTGGAAAGAATGTTTATACTTATTGATAATGCTAGATCAAATGTAAGGACTAATCCAGAACTAGCTCAAAGGCAGGCTGGTCTTGCCAAAAGACTCAGTACAAAGTATCGTATAAGAATGCCATATGAATTGAAGATACACTTTTGTAAAAAGTGTAAGAAGTTTATATTGCCAGGATTTACGGCAAGAATAAGAATTGGAGGAGGCAATGAAAAATCGATACGAATAACTTGTTTATTTTGTAACCATATTTACCGAAAATTAATAAAAAACAATTTTCAATATGTCAATGATTTATAAGACGAACTTTGAATTTTGGTTTTCATGGCAAAGGCATATGATGTACCAGCAGATGTCTTGATTACAAGATTATCACAAACTCTAAAGGGAGAAGAAATTGTTCCTCCAAATTGGATTCCATTTGTAAAGACTGGTTCACATGCAATAAGACCTCCTCATCAATACGATTGGTATTATACTAGGTGTGCATCTCTTCTAAGAAAGATTTACTTACATGGTCCTATAGGTGTAGGCGATCTGAGATCAATGTATGGTGGTACAAAAGCAATTGGTTATGGAGGTGCACATCACCGAGATGCTGGAGGAGCAATAATTAGAACTGCAATTCATAATTTAGAAAAGTTAGGTTATTTAGACAAGGTTGAGGGAAAAGGAAGGACCATATCTCATGAGGGAATGAAGAAAATCGATCGTCTCTCCACTGAGATCTTGAATGAATTAATAGAAAAAAATCCAAATCTGAAAAAATATTCTTAATGATCTTATGAGTATTCAAAATCCAAATGAAGATAAGAGACCAAATGATTCGGATGTAACAGCGCTAAAGGAGAATGCCCTAAGAACTCTTCTATCACCAGAGGCAAGAATGCGATTGAACAATGTTAGAATGGTGAAACCAGACCTTGCTGCTATGGTTGAAAACTATCTCTTAGGATTGGCCTCTCAGGGGCGGTTGAATTCACAGATATCGGATGACCAGTTAAAGCAAATTCTCTTGTCTATTCAGCAACCTAAACGAGATTTTAAAATTAATCGTAAATAGTTTAGCGAAAATATATTAGGGGTAAATTAGTCGAATCCATCTATGAAAGCAGTAGTTTATGAAAAATATGCTCCAAATGATGATTACAAGTCAATCCTACAAGTTAAAGAAGTCCCAGATCCAAAACCCAAACCAAATGAAATTGTATTTAAGGTAAAGTCGGCAGCATTAAACTACAATGATATCTGGGGTATGAGAGGCCAACCAGTAGCAGTACCATTACCACACATTTCAGGTTCTGATGCTGCAGGCGAAGTAATTGCAGTTGGTGAAGATGTTACAGGTTTCAAAGTAGGTGATAGAGTTGTTTCTCACTCAAATATGTCTTGCAGAGTATGCCAAGCATGCACTGATGGACGTGAATTTGACTGCACAAAGAGAACAATCTGGGGATTCCAGACAGGACCTCTGTGGGGAGCTTTTTCTGAAATTACTCATCTACCTGAAGTAAATGTTGCTAAAATTCCTGATGGTGTAAGCTTTGAAGAGGCAGCAGCTGCATCAATGACATTACTTACTGCATGGCATATGTTGGTAGGAAGAGCAAAGATCAGACCAGGACAAACAGTTCTCATTATGGGTGGAGGTTCTGGTGTGGGAAGCTTTGGAATTCAAATTGCAAAACTCTATAATTGTACAGTCATTTCGACAGCAAGTGGAGATAAGTTAGACAAACTAAAACAATTGGGTGCTGATTATGCAGTAGATCATAGAAAAGAAGATTGGAGTAAACAAGTACGGGAAATCGCAAAACCTATGGGTGGTATAGACATTTCATTTGATCACATTGGTCAGACTCATTGGAATGCTCAATTAACTTTGTTAAAGTATGGCGGAACACTTGTGTCATGTGGAGCAACTACGGGATATGATGCAAAGACCGACTTGAGACATATATTTTTCAAGGGAACAAATATCTTAGGGTCAACACAAGGAACAAAAGCCGAATTAGAAGAAGGATTGTACTGGATGGGAAAGAAGAAGATTAAATCTGTAATAGATTCTTCATTCAGTTTTGAAGAAGCTGCTGAGGCTCATACCAAAATGCTAACTGGAAAGGGTCTTTTTGGTAAAATATTATTGAAACCATAAATGTAACCACATTATGGCAAGACTTATTCGCAGTCTTCTTTTTGTTCCAGGTAATAATAATAGATTCTTAGAAAAAGCAAAATCGCTAAGAGCTGATATTATCTGTTTTGACTTAGAAGATTCTGTACCATTTGAACAAAAAAAGTCAGCAAGAATTTTGATCAGGGATGCCTTAAAAAAAAGATCTGAGTATAATTCAGAAATTTATGTTAGAACAAATTCACCAGCATCTAATATGATATTAGATGATCTGTCTGCAATAGTCCAAAAAGGTGTTGACGGTATTATCATTCCAAAAGTAAACAAGGTAAACGAAATTAAAAAAATTGAAAAAACATTGACTGTCTTAGAAAAAAAGAGGAAACTCAAGAGTATTGAAATTATGGCATCAATCGAGACCGCTCTTGGGGTTGTAAATGCTTATCCTATAGCAGCTTGTAGCAAAAGGATATCAGCTTTAGTCTTTGGAGTTTTCGATTTACTCAATGATCTAGGTATTGAGTATAACAAGCAAGTAGAGGGAGCGAGTTACTCTAGATCAAAAATCCCGGTAGATGCAAGAGCTGCAGGAAAATATGCTATAGATGCAATATGGCAAGATTTGAACGATTCTCAAGGACTTGAACAAGACTCCCTTGTAGCCAAGAATCTTGGTTATGGTGGTAAATGTATTATCCATCCTAATCAAATAGATGTTGTACATATGGTATTTCATCCTAAACCATCTGAGATAGAATGGTCAAAGAAAGTAATTGATGCTTATAACTCTGCCAAGGAAAAGAAGAAAGGAGCCACAAAAGTTGATGGAAAAATGATAGATGAAGTTCACTATAAGAGGGCATTAAACTTGCTAAATTCATTTTCCTAGAGAATTAGATTGATTTAAACAAAGAGCATAAATGCTGAGTTGTAAAATAATATTTCATCAACAATGTTTACTGGAATAATAGTAGGTCTTGGAAATATAATAAAATTTGATAATAGAACTAATAATAGGAGTGCAGCAAAAATGAGAGTAAGTTTAGGAAAACTTGCAAAGGGCGTAAAAGTAGGAGACAGTATTTCAATAAACGGTGTTTGTCTTACTGTAATTAGTATGTCAAAACAAATCGCAGAATTTGAGATGATTAGCGAAACTATAAAAAAAACAAATTTAAGATTCCTAAAAACAGGTGATAGAGTTAATATCGAGCGGAGTCTAAAAGTAGGACAACGCTTAGAAGGACACTTCGTGCTAGGTCATGTCGATGGTACTGGTACAATCTTTAAAATAGAGAAACAATCCAAACAAGTAAGAATGTGGATTGAAATTCCACCAAAGTTATCAAAATACATAATCAGTAAAGGATCTGTAACAGTAGATGGAATCAGTCTTACAGCAGTAGATACCAAAAAAAATCAATTTTCAGTTTCAATCATACCTCATACAATGGAGACAACTAACCTCAGGTACAAGAAAATTACGAATAAAGTTAACATTGAAACTGATATTCTAGGAAAATACATTTTGAGCCAAAATTATCACCTACCACTTTAGTGGTAATTACCAATTTTCTAGTAAGATTTATAATATTACACTAAAGTTGAGTATATATGTCATTAGAAGAGGCAATTTCATCACTGAGGAACGGAAATTTCATTTTATTACATGATGCTGGTACTCGAGAAAATGAGATAGATATGGTAATCGCAGCGGAGTTTATTACTCCCGAACATGTTGCGCAAATGCGTCAAGATGCGGGAGGATTAATTTGCATTTCTATTGATTATCCATTTGCCGTTAACTTAGGTCTTAGCTACATGCATGAGATTCTTCTCAATTCTAGAAATTTTGATGAAGAGTCAAAAAAAATGATTATTGGTACAGCTCCTTATGGTGATCGACCTTCCTTTTCAATTTCGGTAAATCATACTGATACATTTACTGGAATAACAGACAAAGAGCGAGCATTGACAATTTCTGAAATGGCAAAGCTTTGTAAAACCTTGGATATAAATAAGAAAGAAATATTCAATTCCACCTTTAAGACTCCTGGTCATATTCCACTTCTCATTGCTTCAAAAGGATTATTATCAAACAGGCTTGGACATACTGAAATGTCAATCTATTTAGCAAGGTTGGCAGAACTCTCTCCTGTGACAGCAATCTGTGAGATGCTGGATTCAGATAATTACACTGCATTATCTACTGAAAAAGCAAGAGAGTATGCAAAGGACAATGCTATACCATATTTTGATGGTACAGAGCTTGTCAAACATGCAAAGGAGCATTAATTTTGAATATTGCAATCGTTGTTGCAGAGTTTAACTGTGAAGTAACATCAAAAATGTTATCTGTGGCACTGGAAAAAGCAAAATCACTCAAAATGAATGTGAAATTCATTTGTAAAATACCAGGTGTATTTGACATGCCACTATTAATTGATATTTTACTCCAGAAAAAGGATGTTAATGCTGTAGTAACACTTGGAGCCGTAATTAAGGGACGCACTAAACATGATGAACTTATTGCTCATGTTACTGCTAAAACACTTGCAGACCTTTCAATAAAACATCAAAAACCAGTTATCTTGGGAATAACTGGACCCGGGATGAGTGAAAGACAGGCACAACAGAGGATACGACCTGTTGCTGAAAGGACAATTGAAGCTGTGAAGAAAATAGGTGAAGAATTGGGAAAAATACAAAATGATTCAACTTACAATAATTAAGATCACTGGATATGGTCCTTGGACACTTAAATTGGGTAGTGATAGAGAACATAAACTTCAGATCCTTCAAGCATCTTTATACAAAGAAATACAAAATCTGTTTTCCCAAAAAAATTGCCTTGCCTTTCTAAATAGATATGATGAAATCTTTGTTATAACCAACGGTTTATCTTTAGATGGTCACATCGTGATTCAAAAGAAATTAGCTAAAGTGTTTGAATTGCAATTATCAATCTCGATAGGACAAGGAGATACTCCTTTTGAAGCAAATTCAAAGGCAGACAAGGCATATAGGTCAAAAACCATGCTAAGCAAAAATCACAATATCTTTGGATTTCCATTAAAAAAGGATGAAGCTCTTGTACAAATTATTCACATGGATGTGAATAGTTCTAGCTCAATTTCTTCTACTATTTCACCGTACGAGGTTTCATCACTTATTATTAAATTGTATTCTGAAATGTCAGAGTACTTCATGGCAAGAAAATCACTCACATTTTTCATGGGAGGAGATAACTTTATGATAATAAGTTCAGGTGTAAGCCAGTCTGAGATTGCAAAATTTCTTGGTATAATAGAACAAAGATTAAGTGTTTCTTTTAATTGTGGCATTGGGAAAGCACGAAATGGTAGAGGTGCTGCTCAAATGGCCACCAAATCCTTGGATAAGATCCGTCAACTTAGAGACTCTGGAAAACAAAAATCACGAATTCTTGAACTAACATGCTAATAAGAAATGTTAGTATTCTTTTGGGAAAGGATCTCGAGTTTGTCAAAAGTACAGGTATACGTATTTCTAATGAGAAAATAAAAGAGATAGGGACAAACCTGCGACCAAACAAAAATGAGATTGTGTTTGATGGGGAGGGTTTGTTAATGATTCCAGGTTTGATAAACTCCCATACACACATTGGTGATTCGATTGGGAAAGATATAGGAATTGAAGCAAATGTAGATACAAAAATCCATCCAGTAACAGGGTTCAAACATAGAATTCTGAAGAATTCTGAGATGTCTCATCTAGAAGCTTTTGTTAGAACTTCTTGTCTCTCGATGATTAGGAAAGGAATAACCACTTTCATAGACTTTAGGGAAGGAGGTTTGGCTGGGATAAATCTATTGCGTAATGCTACACTGGGGATTCCAATAAGACCTTTTATTTTGGGTAGAATTGAATACTATCAAGATAATAAAGCGGTCAAAAATAATTTATCAATTCCAGATTCACAAAAATCAGAGTTTGAAAATCTCGTCAAAAGTTGTCATGGTCTTGGGATTAGTGGACCAAATGAGTTTAGTAATTCTACCTTGAAATACTTTTCAAGAATTGGGAAAGTCCGTGCTATTCATGCAGCAGAAACGGAGGAAAGCAACAGCATATCGAAAAAAATGTACGGTAAAACTGAAACTAGCAGGGCCCTTCTTGCAAAACCAAACTTTCTTGTTCACATGACTTATGCGTCAAAGAGGGATCTCGTATCTGTCTCCAAAATAAATTCTAGCATTGTTGTTTGCCCCCGAGCTAATGGAGCTCTTGCAGAGGGTATTCCAGATGTAAATCTAATGTTAGAGGTTGGATGTAATGTTACGATTGGAACTGATAACATTATGATTAACTCTCCAGACATGTTCAAGGAAATGGATTACATATGGAAGGTGACCATGGGTATAAGGAAAAAAAGGTTGCCCCCAAAAGACATTCTAAAGATGGCTACTGTTAACGCATCATATCTTCTTGGTGGAAGATTAGGTATTATTCAAAAAAATAATATTGCAGATTGTGTATTTATCGAAAAGCATGCAATAGAATTAGAGCCGATGCATGATCCATATGCATCAATAGTACATCGTGCATCTGAGAATGCCATAAGAGCTGTAATGATTGATGGAGAAATTGTTCATGGTAAAATCTAGACCTTATATTATTATCAGTGGGGCTATTAGCATTGACGGAAAAATAGCAACCCGCTCAGGAAGATCTAACCTATCATCTAAAGAAGATTTGATTCGAGTCCATAAACTTAGAAAAACTGTAGATGCAATTCTTGTAGGCAGGAATACAATAACTACGGATAATCCCAATCTTACTGTACGTCTCATAAAAGGCACGAATCCTTTACGAGTCATCTTAGATCCAAGAGGAAAAATCCCTATTACATCCAAAGTTGTAAGTACTGCCAAAAAAATTCCCACGCTACTAGTGGTATTGGAAGGAACACGTAATGTAGAGAAATTTAGAGAGAAGGGACTTGAGGTACTGGAATGTGGGAGAGGAAAAATCGAACTGAGGAAATTGCTTAAAATATTGAAAAGAAGAGGAATTCGTAGAATGCTCATAGAAGGGGGAGGTTTAACCAATTGGCATTTCTTTAAAGAAAGGTTAGTAGATGAACTAATGATTACCATTACACCATATGTGTTGGGTGGAAATGCCTCTATTTCTCTTGTAGAAGGTTTGGGTTTTAAGGAAGTATCTTTATCTAAAGCATTAAAATTGAAGAATATTAAGAAAATGAAAAATGAAATATTTTTGAGTTATGTTTCCTAATGCTTGAGATCGCTACGAAGTTCATCTATCTTCACCTGTAAAGCCTTTTTCAATTTCTCATTTTTTGAAAGATTTACTAACTTTCCACAAGTAGGACACTTGAAAGAAAGGTCAAGTGCTTTCTCAAAAGTCAATTTCTGGCAATCTGGAGTACCACAATGGTAAAAGTCTGCAGAGTTTTCATAATCTAATCGCTGTTGCAACCTTTCAACTATTTTCCTTTTTTGGTTTTCGATAAAATTATCTACTTCATCTTTTCTTGCCCGCCATCTATACACAAACCATCCTTTCTTTTCATCTTTAACTCGAATACCTGTAATGAGAGCTTTACCAAAGAGATCGTACAACACCTTTCTGACTATATTAATTCTGAGACCCGTGGAGCTTGCGATTTCTTCATCCGTAGCGTCTTCTGTGTTTAATAGTGAACGGGCGACTTTAAGATACTCATCTCCACCTATCAGGGCAGCTATTTTTACAAAAGCATCTTCATGTTCAACAGTCATGATGATTTCTCCTTCTTTGTTCCATATTTAATCAATGGTATTATTCATTACCTTTTTTCCATTTTTTGTCGGAATTATCTCTCGTTGTGCATTGGGATGTCTTTTTTGTAGATTTCTCCCTTCTAAAATCCTATCAAGAAGAACTGCAAGTGCAGCGATTTCTGAATGAGGTTGATTTCCTATTGCAATGTTATAATCTGACATATAGTATACTTCTTTTGGGACTTTTTCTGCACCAACAACAACCAAAATCTTATCTTCTTTTCTTAGATCATTCTGGATATTGTTAATATTTTCACCGTACATCGTAAGATGAGCAACCTTGAATAGCTCTTCCTTTTTTTGTTTTAGTATGTCTTTCCAATTATCAATGATTTGTATGCCGAAATCACTACCCCAAATTTTATTTACCTTCCAGATGGTATCTTTGATTTCCGGATTTGCATCATACATGTAAATCTTTGAAGCTCCAAATGCCCTTGATACAAGTGCAACATGAGTAGTGACCCTATCATCTCTTACGAGTCTTTGGCCTATGCGTAGAACTTCAATTTTCATGATTTATTTTAATTTCTTGTTTCGATAATTTGATTTTTTCACTAGAGAATGGTGTATTATCAAGAGCTCGATATATCATAGCCTTCAATTTTTGAATATTGTTTCTTTTAATCGATGATATAGTTAACCACTTTTTATTGTTCATTAATCCAAGTTGATTCACCTTTCCCAAAACCTCTTCTTCAGAAATTAAATCTACTTTATTTAAACAGAAAATTATCTTGTTCTTATTAACCCCAATCTTCTCCAGGGTAGAAATACAACTTCTAAATTTTTTATCTAATTCTGAAATTGAATCACTTATGTCAATTACTACAATAACTGCATCGGTGTAGATTAATTCCTCAAGAGTAGATCGAAATGCCTCTATCATATATGTCGGAAGTCTGCTTATGAAGCCGACAGTGTCTGATATCAAAACTTCTTTATCATAAAGTTTAATCTTCCTGGTAGTAGTAGATAGAGTTGTGAAAAGTTTTGGACTCTCTTCGTTATCCTCACCAGTCAATAGATTGAACAGTGTAGTCTTACCTGCAGATGTATATCCTGCAAGAGATATTGTCTTAAATCCAATCCTGTTTCTTGCCTGTCTGTGAAGCGCCCGTTGTTTTGATGATTTTATTAACTTTGATTTTATCCCCCTCATTCGATTTTTTATATCGTTATAGTAAATATCGACTTCGAATTTTCCGATACCCATGAAACCAGGTTGTTCACCCATTCTAGCAAGTCGTACTTTTTCTTTTGCTCTTGACATTTCATATGTTAATTGTGCTAACTTGACTTGTAAGATAGATTCTGAGCTTCTCGCTCGTCTTTCGAAGATTTCAAGAATCAACGCCTCTCTATCTACGATCTTAATCTTGAGTGTAGAAGCTAAATTGTAATTTTGACTAGGTTTCAGGATCTCATCATAAATTATTACATCTGGCCGCATGGAATCCACTAAATTCTTCAATTCATCTACTTTCCCTTGGCCAATACCATACTTTGACTTATGTAGGAATTTCTGCTGAATTACTTTACTAATATCATAGCCGGCGGCTTCACAGAGAGCAACAGCTTCCTTAAGTGAATCTTCCTCATCGTAAGTTACAAGGATTGCTGAATCTTTCATTTATCATTTGTATACATTCTTTGTCTTATTGTTTACGGAGAGTTTTTTCAATAGTTAAATCCATTACTATCTCAGCAATATCGCTTGCGTATTCTGAAATTCTTCTTATATTTTCACCAATTCTCCTTATCCTGTAGATTTCCTCATCGTCTCTGTGCGACTTCATGCTATCCAGAACTTTCTTTTCATATTTTGAAATTTCAGATGATTTTTGAACGGTGTGTTCGGCTTGGCTAAAATCTTTCTTGAAAAGTGACAAGCATGCTTGGTCCAAGACAGACAAAGCGAATGCATTCATGTCTTTGATTGGATCAAGTATTGATTTCTTAACTGGATTTTTGAATTCCAATAAATCTTTTGCAATTTCTGTTGCATGATCTCCTAACCTCTCAATGTTCTTGACAACTAATCTATAACCAAGACAATAATATGCACTCTCTATTCCCATCTCATTTAACATGTGTTCATTTTGTATGGCAATTTTGAGCTGTCTCATTATATAGAAACTAAACCTATCTACTTCATCATCACTGCTTATAACTTCCTTCGCTA
Source organism: uncultured Nitrosopumilaceae archaeon (assembly GCA_964538845.1). Taxonomy (GTDB): domain Archaea; phylum Thermoproteota; class Nitrososphaeria; order Nitrososphaerales; family Nitrosopumilaceae; genus Nitrosotalea. The sequence continues at coordinate 24,458 of CAZIHN010000004.1, forward strand.
GATCATAATTTGTTTCTCCTAATGCTAAAAGAGCATCATTTTGCATTGATTTTGCTATTATCAGCATTCTTTTTAAGGCACCGTCAACTGAAAGTTCGAACAGATTAATTAGCACCTGAATTGTAATACCAGCCGTAGAATCAGCAATAATCTCGGTTCCCATCAATATTCCTTTGACAGTATCTTTGATGATGTTCCGTTGTGATGGGTTCAACCTTCCTTCCTTTGGTTTTACATTGATGATCGTAAATCCAAGAAGATAAAGTGAAATTAATTTTCTAACAATAGAGTCTTCCTCTTCAGGTTTGATTTCGATTGTTGCATCTTCTGTACCTATCGCCTTGTTATGATTTTTTAATGGTACAATTTGTAAAGTGGATAGTCCCTGTCTTACTACTGCGACTTGATCTCCTTGCTTTAGGGCTAGGTCAGTTATCCATTTTTTTGGGAGTGAAACGATATAAGATGATTTACCAGTAAACTGTATTTTTCTCATTTCTTCATGATTTGTCATATTTTGTAAAGGACCAGTTATTCTATATAGTTGTTCGGCTAGACTATATAGAAAGCTTTGTAAATGTAATAATAATTAATGAGAAAATTTGACGATATTTTGTGGAATCTGCAATCAAGATTAAACACACTATGGATGCACTCTTTGGAGTTGGAACATCAAAATATCTTCCAAGAGATGCAGTGATAACCTATTCCAAGAGAACTGGTCGAATTCAACATGTATATAAAAAGACTAAACTGTTATGCACTCTTCGAATTGATGGAGGACTTGCAATCACACTATTCTTTGCTCAACTTCTTCTGAAAAGCAAGAAGTTTATAGAAAACTGCGTTCAGATTGATGAAGATTCCAAGAGGTTTGTAGAAAAAGGAAGCTCAGTGTTTTGTAAGCATGTTACTTGGTGTGGAAACAATGTAATGATAGGCAGTGATGTGCCAGTTTTATATAAGGACAAAGTAGTGGCTGTTGGTAAGGCTGTACTCTCTGCTAAAATGATCAAGTCGTTGAATCGGGGAGTAGCGATAAAGGTCAGAGATAGTTTAAAAAGTGTAGATTACTGAATATTATAATACCAATGATGCGTGGCGGCAACCGCGAGATGCGGCGAATGTTAGACAAAATGGGGCTTGAGATGAAGGAATTACAGAATGTCCAGGAGGTTATAATTAAGACAGAGACAAAGGAAATCATAATTACAAAACCATCTGTAACTGAAATGAAAGCAAAAGACAACTCGATTTTTCAGGTAATTGCTGAAAGCTATGAAGAAAGGGAACTAGAAGTTCCAGTTTTGAGGGAGGAAGATATTGTTCTTGTGGCACAACAAGCTAATGTATCTAATGAAGAAGCAACAAGAGCTTTGACTGAGGCTAAAGGGGATCTCGCTAGAGCAATCCTATTATTGACAACTAAATAAATTCATTACTCAGGATTAAAACATAAAACAATCTTTAAATTTTGAATTTAGTAATAAATTGCATAGCACAGCACATACAAAATGACATTGCAATAGCAACGGTATCAGGAAAATCTTATTTCAAATTCGTAAATGTTCTAAGGATCCTAAAGATGAAATATGATTCTGTATTACCTGAAGAAATCACATCTTCTGATAAGAGACTTATTCTTACTACCGTTACAGAATCCTCAATTATCCCAACTCATCTGGTACTTTTTGATAACGAATTTGATTATGATCCGGTAATTATAAGAGGTAAAATCACAGAAAAATTGGAGTCTGGTATTCATTCTAGTTCTTTGGTTATCGGAATTGACCCAGGCAGAAGGATTGGCATTTCTGTTTTTTATTATGAAAAAGAAATAGAAAGCTCCGTTTACACCTCTGTTGATGATTTGATAACACACATTGTGGGAATATTGGTAGGTATACGTGCAGATAAGAAGGTAGTCAAGATTGGTAATGGGAACATGATAATTGCAAGACAAATTGCTAACATGTTGAACCTAAGATTTTGTTCTCACTTTGAATTGGAATTTGTAGATGAACACAGAACCTCATTAAGAGCAAAAAATTACAATAAAAGGAGCGAGCGTGACAAAATATCGGCAAGATACATTTCACAAAGAGATGGTTATAGACAACTGGTTCTACCTCTCTCAAGAACAGGCTAAATACATGATATTCTTTTAAGAATCCTTAAATAAAACTTGACTAAGAGTGGTGGGGGATACTAATTTCCTTAAATCGATAGATATTTATATGGTTTTTCGTTTTTTTTTGAAAACTGTCTAAAAGGATCCATAGATTTGATATAATTATTACATTTAATATATCATTAAAATATAGAAATTTCTGATCTACCCTTAAATATTTACTAATACTATATGAATTACAGGTAGAGCATAATGACATGTAAAGGGATATGCACAAGATACAAAGCACAGAAACCAGTTGGAACTGGACGATATGCATCAGGACAGAAAAGATGCCAAATTTGTGAAATTTTCATAAAATGGGAAGGTCTTTGGTGTCCTTGCTGTGGATACAGACTAAGAACTAAACCACGAAACCTCAAGTACAAAGCAAAGCTGCGTGCAAGAGTCGAAGCTGATCAATTAGAAGCTGTTGCTGTAAAGGCTGCAGAAGTAGAAGAGATAGAGGTAGAGCCAATAGCAGTAAAGAAATCTACAAGAAAGGCGAAGACGACCAAGGCCGCTATCAAGAAAATACCGATAGAGCCGGTAGCAATAAAGGCGTAGTAAGCTGAAGGAAACTGTTGACATCACAGGCCGGTTGTACACAGAAAACCGTCAAAGTGAATCAACGAGATTTTTTGGTACGGATTCTTCGCTATGATAATGGGAATTATATTTCTATTTCTGAGAGAAAGGAAAAGATAGGAACAGTTATCGCTTCTATCAATTTGGGAGGCAAATTAAGTACAGCTACCGTTATACCGTCAAAATCTGAAACGATTTTTTTAAAAATGGTTTCAGAACGAGTGGCCTCTATAACGAACGGAATTTGTATTTTTTCTTTAAATATTGAGAAAGATTTAGATCTTGATTGCATGAAAGTTCTGATGGATGAATTAATGGAGATAATAAAATATTGAATATTGATATGCGAAGCTATCTCAACCTTATCTTCAAAAGAAATGATTTAGTGACTACAAAAAAGAAGGTTTCTACAATATATGAGATTGCAGCAATTACAGCAAAGTTAGATGGATCAAAGGCCATATTATTTGAAAATGTAAAAGAAAGTAAATTTCGAGTTGTTTCTAATCTAGTAGGTACAAGAAAACGATTTGCTATAGCTATGGGAACAGCTGAGAACAAGATACACCAAAGAATAATATCTGCGATAAAACATGCATCAAAACCAAAAATTGTTAATAAAGCCAAATTTATGGAAAATCATTCAAATAACCTTTTTACTTTACCGATAATTACACATTTTGCAAAAGAACCAGGTCCTTTTATTACGTCCTCTATAATCCTCACGAAAAATCAAGAGATGGGAACACAAAACTCATCATTTCATAGATTGTTAAGACTCGATGAGAAACATTTCTCAATCAGAATGGTTGATGGTAGACATTTGCATAGATCTTTCATGTATGCAAAGGAGCATGGTGAAGACTTGAAAATTGCAATATCGATCGGTGTTCATCCAGCAATTTCTATTGCAGCGGCATATCAGGCAGAATGGGGAAAAAACGAACTAGAGGTAGCAAACGAATTACTGAACAAAAAACTTGCACTTCATAAGTGTTATTACTCTGGAATTTTGGCCCCATCAGAAGCTGAAATTGTAATCGAGGGTCGCATACTCCGTGACGTGACTCACAAAGAATGGATGGTTGAGATGCTTCGAACATATGATTTCAAAAGAGAACAACCCATTTTTGAGCTCGAACAAATACACTATAGAAACGATCCCATATTTCATGATATACTTGCTGGTTATGGTGAGCATAGATTATTGATGGGTATGCCCATTGAAGCCAAGCTAAACAAAAATCTAAAAGAAATCCTGCCACAAACCAAAAATGTAGTTTTGACTGAGGGGGGATGCAAATGGTTGCATGCGATAGTTCAGATCTCAAAAAAGAATAATTCAGATCCTAAAAAAGCAATCAAATCTGCCTTTTCTGCACATCGTTCTTTAAAGAACGTAATTATTGTAGATGAAGATATTGATCCATCTGATCCGGTGGCCGTCGAATATGCTTTAGCTACTAGATTTCAAGCAGATAAGGATCTAATTATAATAAAAAAAGTTAGGGGGTCTAGTTTAGATCCATCAAGTGACCAGAAAAATCTCCTTACTACCAAAATGGGAATTGATGCAACTAAACCATTTTCAAAACCTGCAGATGGATTTGAAATTGCAAAGATCCCTGGATTGGAAAAGATATCTTTATCAAAATATTTCAATTGTTAAAACAATTAGATACTAAAGAACAGAGTCAACCATTAGAGCGATAAACAATATTGCAAGATAAGGACTGGAGAATTTGAACAGTGTCCATGATGCTTTTTCTGACGGTCTTACGAGAAGCCATACACTCAGAGCGATCATTAATGCACCTGAAACTATAGCAGTGTAAAGATATACTTCATGAAATAGATGCTTCCCAGAGGAACCTGTCATGAAAAAGGGTAACACACTGAAGAGAACCATCATTAGAGTTGTCCCTGCAATGACACGAACGGATATCTTTTCAGATTCGACAGCAGTCAGCATGGGAACTTTTACTCTATTATAATCTTCTTTGAAATGAAGTGTGAGACTCCAAATGTGCATAGGTATCCAAACAAAGACTAAACCCGCCATCACCAATCCTAATTCCCAGAGACCAGTTGATGTAACAGCAACATAACCAATCATTGCAGGAGCTCCTCCCGAAAATCCACCTAGAACAATGTTGGTTCTGCTTCTCCTCTTCAATAACTTACTATAAACCAAAATATTGTCGGCAAGCCCAAAAGCCATGAAAATTCCTGCCCATACATTGATAGAAAACGAGCAGGCAAGAGAAATGGCTGCAAGAATTAATCCAAAATGCAGTGCCTTTTCTGCAGGATATATTCTTCTGCTTGGTATAGGTCTGTCTTTGGTTCTCTCCATTATCGCGTCAATATCTCTGTCATTATAGTTTGTCAGAGTATTTGCAGAAGCAGAGCCTGCAATTACACCACCAATGAGAAGAACCCAAGTCAAGGGGGATATTGGAGTATGATACAAATTGGAGGCAGTGAACGCTGCTCCTATTGCGGTGAAGACTAGAAGATACCATATTTTTGGCTTGGTTACTTCGTAGTATACTTTTATCCTTGAACTAGCTTTTGTTGTTAGCATAGTATCGATCCCCTTTGGTCTTCATTAGTTATTTATAGGTTAAATAAATACAAACTATTTTGATTGTTTGTAAGGCATCGGTTTTGTTGTTCTTTTCATCTCAATAAAGCTCTCAGAGCGTTGCACTCCTTGAATTCTACCTACTCTTTCAGAAATGAGTCTATGCATTTCATCCAGGTTCTTGGCATACATTGTTACAATGATATCAAATCTTCCTGTAACTTCCGAAATCTCTCTGACCTCGGAAATCTTGAGTAATTCTTCAATTACATTATCTCTCATCTTAGAATCCATATTAATACCAGTTAGAGCCTTCACGGTGTAACCTAATTCCCTATCGTTTACAACTATTGTAAAACGTTCAATCAGTTTTCTCTTTACTAGTCTCTTAATCCTACTATAAACTACAGAAGAATTTACGTTTATTTTCTTCGAAATACGAGGAACTGAAATATTTGCATCTTGAGATAGTTCTGATAAAATTATCATATCTAAATCATCAACTTTTGCCATTCAAAACACAATTTATTGTGAATTAATGGATCTTAATAAAGTTGTTTTTATAATTTTTCTATGTTTTGTCGATCTGTTAAATGTAGCCTTTCTTATGTAGCATCTCTGCTAATAATACTGCTCCCTTTGCAGAACCAATCTTTTCATTATGGGAAAATAATACATATTTTATGCCGTTATCAAATACAGTGTCTTCCCTGATTCTTCCAACTACCGTAGTCATTCCATCATTAATCTCCCGGTCTAATCTGGGCTGTGGTCTAGTTGGATCTTCATGAACTAGCAAATACTCCTTTGGTGCGGACGGTAAACCAATCACGCTGACATTATTTGAAAAATTCTGCATAGCTTTCTTTACATGATCAGGATTGGTATGTACTACAGTTTCAACAAAGACGGATTCAGTATGACCATCTATTACTGGGACTCTAGTACATGTACAACTAACCTTCATTTTAGCAGGATCTATCTTTCCATCTACAAATTTACCTAATATTTTTCCCGTTTCTAATCTTACTTTTTCTTCTTCTTTTGGTATGTATGGAATTATGTTATCGGTTATATCCAAGGCAGAAACACCAGGTGATCGTCCAGCTCCAGACATTGATTGCATAGAAGTCATAATTATTTTTTGAGCACCAAACTCATCCAATAATGGTTTCATTGTGATCACAAGTCCTGTAGTAGTACAATTTGGTAAGGGTGCTACAAACCCTTTCCATCCGCGATTTCTTCTTTGAATATTTAATAATTCTATATGTTCATCATTTATTCCTGGAATCAAAATAGGAACATCAGATTCATATCTATATGCAGCAGAAGTGCTAATAACTGGGACATATTTTGCAAATTTAGTTTCTATTTCTCTTGCCGCTTCGCTTTCTACGGCGCTAAAAACCAAATCAAGATTTTCAGGTATTAAATCATCAACAGATTCAATCATCATATCTCTCACATAGCTAGGAATTGGTTCTCTCAGATGCCATTTCAAAATGCCACTATTAGGATCTCTAATAGCATCCACAAATTTTTTCTTGGCGGAACGTTCCGAAGCAGCTATTTGTTTTACCTCAAACCAAGGATGATTGTTCAAAGCAAGTAAAAATTCCTGTCCTACTGCTCCCGTGACCCCTATGATTGCAACTCTCTTCATAAAGAAAAATGCTCTCTATACAATTAATATTCCTTTAGAGAGTTGACCAAAAACACAACTAAATACCATCACGCTATTTGGAAAATATGCGAGCTAAAATTGATCGTGAGATAGCAAATCACAAAGTAATTGTTCATGGAGGTCCCTTCTCAATTGGTCTTAAACAGGATTCAAGGTTACTAGACTTTAGCTCTAATGTTAATCCAATTGGCTTTCCGGCGTCGGTAAGAAACGATTTTAGAAACAATCTTTCACTTCTATCTATATATCCAGATTCTAATTCAAACGAAGTAAGAGATCACATTCAAAAGTATATGGGGATTCCGAAGAGGCATATTGTAGTTGGAAATGGTGCAACAGAGATCATCTATAATTACTGTGCAGCATTTCTTAAGAAAAAGAAGGTGATAATACCTATCCCCACTTTTGGCGAATACGAGTCTGCTGTAAGGTTAAACGGCGCATTACCCCATTTCTTCAAAACCATGAACCTAAATGAAAACATAACAGAATTGCAGGTTAAGGCACTTGGTAACAATTGCATTTTTTTATGTAATCCCAATAATCCAACTGGAGTCCTGATAAAGCGGGAAACAATGTTAAAGATTTTAGAATTTGCATATAACAAATCTATTAATGTTTTTCTTGACGAATGTTTTATCGAACTCGTTCCCTCAGGTTACGAAAGTGTTGTTTCCCATTTGAAAGAATTTGATAACCTCTTTATTCTTAGATCTCTTACGAAATCGTTTGGATTGGCAGGTATTAGAATTGGATATGGACTTGGCAACAAAAATGTCGTTGAGATCATGAATAAGATTAAAGTTCCATGGAATGTAAGTGGTATAGCACAAAGAACGGCAATAATTGCATTAGCAGACAAATCGCATTTACCAAAAGCAAGAAGAATTATAAAGAAAGAATCAAGGTTCCTGCGAGAATCAATATCAAAAATAAAGAATTATAAATTATATAATTCTGATACAAACTTCATTCTTTTAAAATCGGAAGAAAATTCTGATATACTCCAAAAGAAATTATTAAAAAAAAATATTCTTATTAGAGATTGCCAAAATTTCAGAGGTCTAAGTAATAAATTTATTAGAATAGCAATTAGAACACATAAAGAAAATATTATGCTGCTTGATGCTCTAAGAAAATTATGACAGCAAAAACTTTAATGGTCCAAGGAACTTCATCCGGAGCCGGGAAGACAACTCTAGTTACTGCTCTTTGTAGAATTTTCTCTGACGAAGGATATCGAGTCGCACCATTCAAATCTCAAAACATGTCATCTTATTCTTATGTAGGGAAAGGTTTCGAAATTGCAAGAGCCCAGGCTATTCAAGCAATTGCCTCAAGAGCTACCATTCATCCTTCTATGAACCCAATATTGTTAAAACCTCTCGGAAACTATAGAAGTCAAGTTTTTCTAAATGGTATATTTCATAAAAAAATGCACTCAAAAGAGTATTATAGAAATTTTGCCCTTGCAAGTGGTCTCAAAGAATCAAAGAGAGCACTTAATGAATTGCTCAGATTAAATGATATTGTAATACTAGAAGGAGCAGGTTCTCCTGCAGAAATAAACTTGCAACGATATGATATAGCAAATATGCGAATAGCAAAATTTTATAATTCGCCTGTACTTCTTGTGACTGACATAGACAAAGGAGGAAGCTTTGCTAGTTTAGTTGGAACCATGTTTCTTATTGATAATAAATACAAAAAACTCATCAAGGGTTTTATAATTAATAAATTCCGAGGAGATATCAAGATTCTCAGACCAGGATTTTCTCTATTGGAAAAGATGACTTCAAAACCTGTACTTGGTACGATTCCTATGCTAGAATTTGATATTCCTGATGAGGACTCCTTGCATGCTAATCCAAAACAAGTTTCATGGACTAGAATTTATTTACAAAAATTGGACAAAGAAATAGAGCATTTAAGTCATGTTGTGAAAAAGAATCTTGACATGAAAATGATAGGTGATTTAATAAATTGATTATTTTACCAATTATAGCAGTTGCAATAGCTGTATCACTCGATTTTCTAATTGGAGATCCAAAAAATAGATATCACCCAACGGTATGGATAGGAAAATTAATTGGCAAGTCAGTACCATATTACCGAACAAATAATCCGTTGACTGAGAAAATGAATGGAGCTATCCTTGTTTTTTTAGTAGTAACAATAGTTTCAATTCCTATCTTCCTATTTTCATTTGGTCTAAAGTACCTCGAAAACCTCGCAATAATAGGAATTCCGAAAATTCTTCTCATCAGTCTAAGTATAATTGCAAGCAGTGTTTTATTGAAAACTACTATTGCTATAAAGGGTATGGAAGAACACGCTTCCAAAATTATGGAGGCATTGTCAAAAAATAATCTTGATGACGCTAGAACAAAACTGTCTATGATCGTGAAACGAAATACAAAGAATCTAGATAGACAACATGTTATTTCTGCGACTCTGGAGAGTATCAGTGAAAACATTGTTGATGGTATAACAGGTCCACTATTCTATTTCTCAATTTTCGGCCTTGTGGGTGCCTTTTGTTATAGAACGATAAATACTATTGATTCTATGATAGGATATAAGACAGAAATATTTAGAAACCTTGGATGGTTTGGCGCAAACTCTGATAAAGTTCTAAATTATCTTCCTTCCCGAATTACAAGTCTAGTCATGATACTGTCATGCATTATACTCAAAGGCAATTGGAGAGGTTCAATCCAGATAATGAAGAGAGATAGTTTTAAGACTTCTAGTCCTAATGCAGGATATCCAATGGCAACTATGGCCGGAGCACTTGGGATTAGATTCGAAAAGCTCGAGCATTATGTAATAGGAGATGGCAATTCAGAAATAACTGAAAGACATTTCAGGATTGCAATATCAATAATGAAAATTACTTCCATATTATTTGTTATACTGGTTACTATCCCGATGATTTTGGTTTTGTCATATTTTGGATGGTGGTTGAATGTTTAAAGGGATTACATCAGTTTTATCTTTTCTTACAATTATACCCTCAAAGAATAGTGATCTTGAAACCGTTGCAAAGAATATGTATCTCTTCCCACTTATTGGATTAGTAATTGGTATATTGATTGGGGGAGCTGGATACGGACTTTCATTATTTGCACAACCTTTGATCACAGGTATACTATTGACAGGAGCACTTGTCGTTATAACAGGAGTCCATCATACTGATGCTCTTTGTGACTTTGCAGACGGTATAATGGCAAAGGGTACAAAGGATAAGAAACTAAAAGCTATGAGAGATCCTGCAGTTGGTTCTGCGGGAGTAGTGACTATAGTCTTGTATGTAGCAGGTATGATAATTGCAATTTCTATGATGAAAGGATTTGCATTGTTTCAGGCAATTGTACTTAGCGAACTTATGGCCAAGTTTTCAATGGTGCTAGAAGCAAACCGAGGATCCTCTGCTTGGCAAGGATTGAATTCTCCATTCACACAATTTATGAAGGATAATAGAAAGCTTGGTATTGCAGCTGCTGTATCTATAGTGCCTACATTAATTGTAGGAGGAATAGCAGGGATATTTGTAATAGTGTCAGGTGTGGGATTGTCTTTTTTACTCCTTGCTATTGCAAACAAAAGCTTTGGAGGAATCTCTGGAGATGTATTTGGTGCAAGTAATGAATTAGTTAGATTGACTTCTCTCTTGATTTTCGCATCAATATGATTGGACTAGTTATGTGTGGGGGCAAGGGAGTAAGGATGAAATCACCCGAGGAAAAACTTCTCCTCAAATATAAAAAACCAATAATTCAACATGTCCTCAACGCCCTTGAAAATTCTAGGATCTTTTCCAAGGTAGTATGTGCAACAAGTAATAATGCACCAAAGACTCGCGAGTTTGTTGACGATTTGGGAGTTGACATTCTAGAAACGAAGGGGAAGGGATTTGTTGACGATCTTCGTGAGTCTCTTATTAATTTTGACGAGTCAGTTTTTGTGATTCCAGGAGATATGCCATTACTAGATTCTGAAATCATTAGAAAAATTAAAAGTCTAATAAATGAGAATAATGCATGGTCAAGTATCTTAGTAAGAAAAAATTTTCTAAAATCCCTTGGATTTGAGGCGGAGTACTTTCTGATACACAACGATGAAGAGTGTGCTTATACAGGAATATCTATTGTAAATCCCTTTATGATAAGAGATAGGGAACATATCTCTGAGTCGAATATAGTTCTTGACGACAAACGTATTGCTGCCAACTTAAACACTAGAAAGGATTATGATTTACTCTGCACTACCTAAAATTTTTCCATTGATGTTTGCAATAGAACCAGTTGGTTCTGCCAATACATTGCCACATGCCTTGCATGTTACAGTAGTTGAAACATGCGAATAAACCACACTCTCCTCCGAGCATTCTTTACACTGGACTCGTTGAAACTTGCTCCCTGGTTTTGGAATTAGAACTTGAGCTCTCTTCATTATGCTACCAACTCTAACTTTCTTAATCTTATACCAGCTACATTAAACTTCTTCTTACATTCAGGACACATCAGGATAGGAGTTAGCTTCTTCGTAGTCTTGGCTGGTTTTGCTAATTTAGGGAATTTCTGACCGCCATATCCTTTCTTGTCTTCGGCATGTCTTCTTTCACCAATTGCAGAACCTCTCCTCTTTCCAGCTTTGTACAAGGAGACCTTTTGCAATGTATGTTTCTTACATTTTGGACAATACCTTCTAATCTCCTTCGGCATGTTCATAAAAGCGAGCTGCGTTGACCGTAATTTAAACATCGCTTTAATAGTATTGAGTGTTATCACACCTCGTGAAGGCCAGCTTACTTGCCTCCATGATTTACTCATTAAATGCAGTAGCAATGGGTGAAGAAAAGGCGGACATAATCTTAAAGAATTGTAAACTAGTTAATGTCTATTCTAAAGAGATAATACCACAAACTAGCGTAGCAATAAAAAAGGATAGAATTGCTTACGTAGGAAAAGATGCCTCACATGCTGTTGGAAAGAATACTGCTATCATCGATTTACAAGATAAATTCATCACGCCTGGTTTTGCTGACCCTCATACTCATATTGATCAATACATCCTGCCATCGGAACTTGCAAAAAAATCTCTCTTGACTGGTACCACTACATTATTTTCGGATCCCATTGATATCGTAAGTGTTTCTGGCTACAAAGGATTCCAGGAATTTGTGAAAATCACGAAGGACCTGCCTATTCGAGTATTTCATGTAATTCCAGGTGGACTTCCTGTTGACAGAAAATTTAGTCATCCAAGGACAATGAGCCAGGAAGAAGAGATGAAAGCTTTGGAGTTAGAAAATGTAGTTGGTTTGGGCGAAGTTTTCTCATGGACCAAAGTTACAACAAGAGATTCTCATACCCTAAAAAGTATTACAAATGTTCTAAAGGCAAAAGGCGTTGTAAATGGTCATACAGCTGGCGCAAGTGACAAAAAACTTAATGCATACATAGCATCTGGCATTTTTTCTTGCCATGAGCCAATTGATTATGACCAAGTCTTAGAGCGATTAAGATTAGGAATGTGGGTTATGATGAGGGAAGGATCGATAAGGCGAGATTTAGACAAGATTATACCTGACATACTATCACACAAAATTTACCTCGATCGATTAATGTTTTGTACTGACGGAGTCACACCAAGAGATATCGTTGATTATGGTTTAATCGATCATTGTGTAAGAAGGGCTAGTTCAATGCATATGGACATAATAGACGCAATATCAATTGCATCAAAAAATCCATTTGAGTATTATGGAATGGGTAAAGATTGTGGGGCCATTGCACCGGGCAAACTAGCTGATATTCTAGTTTTCGATGATTTAGAGAAGATTAAACCAAACAAGGTGTTTGTAGGGGGAAAATTAATGGTGGCACATTACAATTTAGTAATCAAACCTAGCAAAACCAAGGTACCAAACTGGTTGTTAAGAACTGTTAAAACAAGGACCAAATTTATAGAAAAAGATTTTGTCATCAGAAGCAAGGCAAAATCAGTACAAGCACTTACGATTAGACTTGAAACTGAAATAATAACAAGAAGAGACCAAGATGAGCTATATGTAAGAGACAATAATGTAACAACGTCACAAGATAAAGATATTTGGAAGGTGGCTGCAATTGATAGGACATATGCCACAGGAAAGCAAACCGTTGCATTCTTGAAAAATTTTGGTGCAGAAATAGGAGCTTTTGGATGCACCCAGAGTTTCCACGAAAATGATATGATAATTATTGGTTCTAATGAAAAAGATATGGCTATTGTTGCTAACACTCTGGCTAAAACCCAAGGTGGAATTTTGGCAGTTAAAAATGGTAAAATCTTGTGTAATGTTGAACTACCAGTTGCCGGACTTATATCTAATATACCCTTTGAGAAAATGCTTGCTCACTATACAGAGATTGATTCTAAAATTATTGATGCAGGATGTAAATTCAAGACTCCTCATTTGATTCCACTTTTTCTTCCATTCCTCGCTTTACCTGAAATTAGAATATTATTCACTGGAGTTGTAGATGTTAAAAATAGAAAATATTTGAAGATCTTAGCATGAACCGGTAAGGTATTAAAAGGGGTACCTAATTACGAACTTCGAGTATAATTTGGCATCCATTCAACAAACACCGCAGGGCCCTGTTTTAGTATTAAAGGAAAGTGCATTACAACAGAAGGGTAGAGATGCACAGAAGAATAACATAGCTGCCGCAAAACTGGTTGCCGAGCTAGTGAGAACAAGTCTTGGACCACGAGGTATGGACAAGATGCTTGTTGATTCTCTTGGTGATGTAACTATAACAAATGATGGCGCTACAATTCTCAAAGAGATAGACGTACAGCATCCGGCAGCAAAAATGATGGTTGAGATTTCAAAAACTGTTGATAATGAAGTAGGTGATGGGACAACATCATCTGTAGTATTTGGTGGCTCTCTTTTGGCCAAGGCTGAAGAACTTTTGGAAAAAGATGTACATGCTACAGTCATAATTGAGGGATTTCAAGCAGCAGCTGAAAAGGCTCTTTCACTTCTTACCGAAATTGCAAAACAAGTAAGTCCTAATGAGAAGGAAATTCTCCTCAAAGTCGCAAAAACAAGCATGGAATCCAAACTTGTTTCCGAAGATAGTACAATGTTATCGAAGCTTGTTGTTGATGCTATCTTGCAAATTGTGGAAAAGGAAGAAGGAGGACACAAGGTAGACCTTGATAACATAAAAGTAGAAAAGAAAGCAGGTGGTTCTATTAGAAATACTCAACTTATCAAAGGTATAGTACTTGACAAGGAAGTTGTGCACAGTGGTATGCCTACCAAAATTGAAAAGGCAAAGATTGCATTGCTTAATTCTGCGCTAGAGATTGAGAAAACGGAGATGAGTGCAGAAATTAGAATTTCTGATCCAACCCAGATGCAGATGTTCCTTGAGGAAGAAAATAGAATGCTGAAGTCAATGGTTGATAAGATCCATGAGATAGGTGCAAATGTTTTGATTTGTCAAAAGGGAATAGATGATATTGCGCAGCATTATTTAGCCAAAAAAGGCATTCTCGCGGTAAGAAGGGTAAAAGAAAGTGACATGACAAAGCTTGCAAAGGCCACTGGTGGTAGAATTAGTAGTAACATTGATGATATGACTGCAAAAGACTTGGGTTCTGCCGAACTTGCAGAACAGAGAAAAGTAGAGACTGACAAATGGGTGTTCATCGAAGGTTGCAAGAATCCTAAGGCAATTACGTTATTACTTAGAGGCGGATCGCAAAGAGTTGTAGATGAAGTTGATAGATCACTTCATGACTCCTTGATGGTTGTAAAAGATGTAATAGAAAAACCAGCAGTTGTAGCTGGTGGTGGAGCCCCAGAAGAATTTTTGGCTTCAGCCTTAAAGAACTGGGCAGACAGATTCGAGGGAAGAGAGCAACTTGCGATTAAAAAGTATGCAGAAGCTTTGGAGATTATTCCATTAACAATTGCAGAAAACGCAGGAATGGATCCGATAAATACAATGGTTACCTTGCGGGCAAAACACAGTCAAGATAAGAAATGGACTGGGATCGATGCAAGAAATACAAGAGTTGCGGACATGTTTTCACTCGATATTATTGAACCAGTTGCAGTTAAGGAACAGATAATAAAATCTGCAACAGAAGCTGCATGCATGATTCTTCGTATTGATGACGTTATTGCATCATCTGGCACCAAGGGTGGACCGAGGGGTCCGCCACCAATGGGCTAAACCTTTTCATGCAAGAGAAACTTCAAAATTTTAACATATCAGGATCTATTGTTGTTCTAAACGACTTTTTTTTGGATCGTATTATTAGAATAACTGATCCAAACAAACTCTACAATCAAATCTTGGGTAAGAGCAAGTTGGGTGGAAGTATACGAGGAATTCCACAAACAGATCTAAAAGGTGGAAATGCAACAAATGTTGCATTTGCTCTTGCAACACTAGGTTGTCCGATATCTTTGATTACAATTGCTGACAATATCGGTGTAAGTATATTGAACCAAACGTTTTCTGCATTCGATAAGGCCTCACTGCCACTTGCTCCCATAACAGCTGATACCACTTTTGCCACCACCTGCACTATGCGCTGCATAATCCCTAAGTAGTAAGAGATGCTTACTAGCGAGGATACAAAAATGATGGTCGGAATCACGCGAAAGGCAAAGATATAGTTGGCACCGGGACCAAATAGTTTGACTAGCTCATCTGGGTTGCGCACCAAGGGGCCAAATACAAATCCGGCTCCAGCATCGGAATAGTGCAGCAATTGGGTGATTAGATCGCCTATATAACGAAATAGATTTTGTCCAAATTCTACTTTCAAGACAAAGACTGCCAGGAGTAATTGCAAGACCAATCCGGATATGACTAATCGCCAATTGATAGCTTGCCGGTTGTTGGACATCAAGTAAGCAGTTCCTAAAATGGTTGCTACACCCAGCAAGCCGACCATATTGGAATGAACTATCATTGATTGCCTCCCAAGGGATTAGCCGGTGCACTTATGGGTCCACGTAAAGGTACAGCAGGAACTGGTGATTGAATTCTGCGAGGAGCCGGCTCTGGAGATGGTGGTGGCAAATTGTTGGCAGCTGGTTCACGCGGTAGCGGCGGTGCCATTGGGGGCTCTTCATCTTCAATAACAATAGGCGGCGGCAAAGGCGGTGTGGTGGTAGCGGTGGGTTTGTTGACGGTGCTCGAATCTTGTATGGAAGTAGAGCCGTTGGTTGTTGCCGGTGAGCTTTCGTTGGTAGTTGGTTGACTGGTGGCTAAGCCTTCCATCGGAGCCGTCGGTGTGATAAAGCTGCCAGGCGGTGTAGGATGCTTATCGTAGTAAGCTAAGTTGTAGTCTTTCCAAATTTTAGCCATGACCGTACCGCCGGTTACGTAAGTTCCTGGTATCGACTTGTTATCGTCGTTGCCTCCCCAAACAGCGGTGACTAGATCAGGAGTAAAGCCGATAAACCAGATGTCTTTAGCTTCATCGGCAGTACCGGTTTTTCCGGCAACTGGTCTATCCGGTAATCTGGCCATGGTGCCTGTTCCGGATTTAACTACTTCTTGCAGCATCTCAAGCAGTGCTGCTACCGGCTCAGAAGGAAATACCTTATCTACTTTGGGTTCAAATACTTCAATTACTCGTCCACGATTGTCTTCAATGCGACGTACCACGCGGGGTTTAATGGCTACACCTCCGCGAGCAAATGTGCCGAAGGCACCGGCCATTTCCAATGGACTAACAGCGGAGCTGCCTAACGACAGAGACAGATTGCGATCGAGCTTAGTGGTTATGCCGGCTAAGCGTGCTGTCTCGATGACATTGTCGATGCCGGCCTTTTGAGCTATGCGCACCGAGCAAACATTTCTGGACAGTGCTAGAGCTCTTTTTACAGGAATTTTGCCCATGAATTTGTGATCGAAATTTTTAGGACTCCAATCGGGTAAGCCCCATCCTTGTCTTATGGTAAGTGGCTGATCATCGACTATGGTGTTAGGAGTAATATCGCCTTTTATTAGCCCAGTAAGATAAACAAATGGCTTGAATGAGGAGCCGGCCGTATGCGGATTGGTGGCCCTATTCCACTGATTCTTCCAAAATCCGCCTACACCACCGACCAGGCAGACCACTGAGCCATCGGCAACCGATACTGATACCAGAGCTCCTTGAGATACACCCTTGGGAGCATTTTTAATGGCTTCGGACAATACCGTTTCGGCTTGCTCTTGTTCCACTGGTACCC
>CAZIHN010000005.1:0-37219 GCA_964538845.1 uncultured Nitrosopumilaceae archaeon
GAATCTGAGATTCCTAATTGGTTTGAGAGTGAAGAATTGGTACCAATTGCCAGTGATGTTTTGTTTGATCCATTTATGTTAGTCTGATCTATTTGTGCAGATGCTGTTCTCCAATAATTCTCTGAGATAGTGAATGAAGAGATAACAGGCGAAGTTATTAAAATTATTATAAAACAAAAAGATAGAAATTGATTTCTATTAAATTTGAATTTCTCATCTTTCGATCGTAAGAAGATACATCCCAAAATTCCCAAACACAATCCAAACACTAAAGGACTATTTTCAACAACTTTTGTAAAATCGACTATATCATTTTTTGACTCAAGATTTGTTAAAATGAATACATGATATTCTGTATTGATCAGATTATTATCATAAAAAAATTTCAAAGTATTTCCAGCCCATTCTGATATAAAATTGATTTGAGTTTTGCTGATGAATAAGGGGTTGATTAACATTGGTCTTATCTGCAGAGCTGAAGAAAGACTTTCACCTAATTGGTGGTCATATATTGGATCATTATAGATAACGATATTTCTCCCATTAAATCTAATCCTATCATTTCCGAATATTTTTTCCATTGTAGCTATTCTTTCAGAATCTTCTTGTAATATCGCAATTGTATCTTGGTTTTCAGATAAATCGGACATTGGAATTGTTTCAGACAAGTTCACATTTTTTGAGTTTGACGGTAATCCAGTTCCTTTATCTTGATCGTTGTAGTTAGGTGGATCGTTTGCAGATAATCCAATATTTTCATCTAGAGAAATTGAATATGTTCTTGGGTTTAGTGAGTTGTGTAAGTCTGTTTGAATATCATTTTTTACACTTTCGGTTAATTTGTTTTCGTTTATGTTAATATGGTTTAATGGTTGTAAATTAAAACTCGAGAGAGTGAATAGAGAGGTTACAAGAATTAAGAATATAGAAATCGAGAAAATTTTAGTTTTCAAAACATTCCTCATTTTTAAATTCGGGAATTCGGAAATTTACTTTGAGGCTTGACATATTGCAAATGCTATAACATTGATCATTAGAATTATAATTAATTCTAGTTAGATTCTGTTTTACTCTTCGAGTCAAGACCCTACCCATCAACCCATTGGAACTAACATCTATTAATCATTAAGATGAACGGAATCCTCATTTGTAAAAAGAATGTCCTAGTTGGCAAATTAGGTATCAATCTATTCCAAATTGGAAATCAATTTTTGTAGAGAATAACGAACAATTATTTAATTTTTGTTCAAAGTAGGTTGCGGCTAAAATTGATTAATCCACTAAATATTTTTTCCAAAATGGTCATTGCCATGATTGGTAAATTCCGCTCTACATAATAAGATCCTCATATACTGGTTATTAATGAAGAATTACTCAATACTTGCCACATTGGTTTTGGGACTAGTAGGTGTTTTCGGTATTATTGGAACAACAAGCGGATTTAGCATATTTGGTCCGCAAAGCAATACAATAGTACAACAAGCACCTTTTGAGGGACATGTGACGATAATTGCAAAGCATTCAGATGGTACAGTTTTTGCATATAGACAATCTGACAATACAGTGACCATTTTTGGAAAGACTTGTGCTAGCGTTTTAATATTTGGGACAAATAGCACTCAATGTAGTGGAAATTCAAATACCAACAAGTTTACGCAAGTAGCAGTTGGAACTAGCAATAGTCCAGAGGTTGATACTTCAACATTTCTCGGTAGCGAAATTGTAAGAGCATCTGAAACTCAAGGAGGTACAACAAACGCGACTTCTGGAGGTCATGCCTTTGCTGATGTAGTCTCTCTAATCACCATAGGTAATGCCACAAGTGGAGCAACTCTTAACGAAGCTGGATTGTTTGATTCTGCCGCTGCTCATCAGGGACATATGTTCGCACGTAAACTGATTTCCCCAGGAATTTTAGTCCATAATGGCGACTTGGTTAACGTAAGATGGACAATAACAATAGGATAGGCAAGAACTAAAACAGTTTCTTTAAATTTCTTTTAATTTTTTAATTTTAATTTTGGTGTATTTGAAAAACTGGATAAAGGATCTTTTTCTGCGATGTTTTATGATAATTGCTATTTACTTTTTTTAACCTGATTTCAGAATATAAGATGTAAAACTATTTCTGCAAAATGTTTGATTATAGATTAGAGATTATCAAAGTAAATCTCTTTATCAGATCGATTCTTCGAATAAAGTTATTAAGTATTTTTCATTAATACTTTCGCGAGAGTTGAGCCTATTATGATTATGAATTCCTATATAATCAAATTACTACTGGTATTTTTTCTCCTGATCTTTTCTTGGATTCCAGTGTCATATGCACAGACAATTCCTATCACAATAAGTTCTAATATGAATAAAATAGTATTTGACGGAAAATGGACGTTTGAAGAGGAATGGAAATCATCTTCTTTAAACGAAGTCGATACTCCTTCTGGCAGTCTCTATATTAGAACTGCGCATCAAGACGACTTCATTTATGTATTTATTGATGCTGCTATGGACACACATCCAGATTTTGGCTCTGATAGAGCTACTATTTGTTTTGATTTAAATAATAATAAATCAAATGTTACTAGCTCCCGTGATTACTGTTTCCTTGTAGCACTTGGAGGAAATTCTACTTTTTCTCTTCAAGGAGGAAGCCCGTTAACAATTACCGATAATTTCAAGAGGATTCCAGCTCCTCATGGCTTTATTGGTATCGGGGGAATCTCAGATATTCATGATATCTATGGTCAAATACCACACCCAAGCTATGAATTTAGAATTCCAAAAGAATTTCTAGGTAATTCTGATTCATATGGTTTCTTTGTTCAGTTCTATGATGCTAGTTCAAATAAATTCTACTCTTGGCCTCAAACTCAGAATGGAACTTATTATTCGCACATTCCAAGTCCGAATAATTGGGGAGAATTAATATCACCAGATCATACACTACCAGAATTTTCATTACCACCCATATCTTTGCTCTTTTCATTTATTACAGCAATTTATTTTATAAAATTCAGAATTAAAATTGATAAATAATTGAACCCAAGTGAAATCCAAATATATCAAATGTATTGAACCAAAATCATGAATGTGTACATAAATGAAAGCAATCTTAACAAATTAAATAAAAAAATAATTCATTGCAAGAAATGTCCAAGGTTATCATTGTACATACGCAAAATTGCTAAGGTAAAGACGAGAAGATATAGTGATCAAAAATATTGGGGAAAACCATTACCTGGATTTGGGGATATTAATGCCAAGATTTTGATCGTTGGTTTAGCACCTGCTGCGCACGGTGGAAACAGAACAGGTAGAATGTTTACAGGAGATAGTTCTGGAGATTGGCTAGCAAAGGTGCTTTATGAAAATGGCTATGCCACAAATTCAACGAGTCAATCTGTTCATGATGGTTTGAAATTAATAGACACATATATCACAGCTTCAGTTAGATGCGCTCCACCACAAAATAAACCAGTTAAAGAAGAACTTGAAAATTGTTTAACTTATTTAAACGATGAATTAACTATATTACAAAACGTAATAGTGATTGTTTGCCTTGGAAAAATAGCATTTAATTCAGTTTGCAAATCACTTAAAATTAAGGGACAGAGATTCTCCCACAAGAATCTATTCGTACATGATAAATGGACGATTCTTAGCTCGTTTCATCCAAGTAAACAAAATACCCAAACAGGTCGTTTAAGCTGGGATCAATGGTATTCCGTTTTTTCAATAGTTAAAGAAATAATAAAGGAAAGAAAATGAATTTCTAAAGTTTACTTGTGTGAATTAAAAAAAGACGTTCTCGTCAGTCTCTCTATCCGAGCTCCCCTACTCGTATGTTGATTGTGACGATACGCCGGAGGGTGATGGAACTGATGGGAATCTGTCGCCAATTTGTTGTTCTGCAACTGCTGATGCCTCTTGTAGAATTTTTTCTGTTTCCTCGCCTGATACATCGGTATCGACATTGAAGTCTCCACCTGCTAGCGAGTCCATCATCAAGCCATTCAGTGTTTGTGTCATAGAGTTGAGTTCTGAATCTGCTTCTGGCATGAACCTTCCAAGTGATGATTTGAGTCCTTTCATTGTGGACATTGCAGGGGCGATTGCTACCATTGCATCACCGAGGTCATGTATTGTGGTTAGACGCAATTGTACTTGCTCTAATGCCATTCTAGCATTTCCTAACATCTTTGACACTTTTCTAATCTCAGCTAGTTCGTTTGACAGAACTCTACTTGTTGCTGCATCGTGATGTTGCATTGCGGCTACGATTCTCTTGAACAACTGAGCATCTCTTTCTCTCAGCTTGCCCAACATTGAATCCATCTTCGATATTTGACCCTGTAACTTATTCACAGCACCCTCAATCCTAGGTTTGAGTGCACCCTGTGGCTTTACAGTTTCACGTAATTTCTCGGTTAAACCCACTGACTCCGGTCGAGTCCAGGTTTTATCGAAGCCGGTCATGAGTAGGGATTCAAAAATTGGTTCTTAATGGACGGTGTATATTATCATCAACATTAGGCTAAATTTAGCTCACAAAAGGTAAATCAAACCAAATTTTCTCAATGGCCAAGATTGTCATATTTATTCTGGGCTTGGATTCGTTATCAATTATAAAACCTTTCATGAAAATAATGAATCTGATCATTTATTTTGCAGAGCAAGTGAATTTATCAATACGGAACAAAACTATTATCTAACTAAACAAATTATAAGAAATTTAATTTCGTGAATATGCTCCAAGTTTTCAATTAGCTATTATTGTAATTGGGTAAAATACACCATATCTCTGCTTCTTGAAATTAATAAAATTGATAAAATAATTGGAATATTTCCTCCATTAAAAAAAGTTGCAAACAAAAACAAAAACTTACAAAATGGGAGTGCTTACACAAATCTGTTATAAGAAGTAAAGAACTCAATAATTTTCATCATAGAAAATGTTCCAAAAATGATCCTAGTTCTAAATTGATGTACACGGTTTGTAGACCTTGTGAATCTGGAAAATTCCCATTTAAGAAACATTATTTAATTATTGTCTTTAAAAAAATTCTTGCAGAAAAAATAAACTATAATGTAGATTAAGAATATTTACTTCTAGTAATCCTTGAAGTTTTCAAAATAATTACTAAAATTGGAATAAAATAAAATTTCGTTATTTTGATAAGACTTGAGCTTTTCTATAGCCATGTGTAAATGTCTTATCATATAATTTTGAGTATTCGTATGATTTCGGATTGATGATTTCACCAATTATTATAATTGCTGTTCTTGTTATTTTTGCTTGCGTTATTTGTTTAGAAATTGTTTCTAGAGTTCCTCTTATTATTTTTTGATCCTTCCAACTTGCTCTATACACTACAGCAACTGGAGTTGATTTTGGATATCCTCCCTTAATTGCTTCTTTCACTATGTTTTTTAGAAGATGGATACTAAGATAAAAAACCATTGTGGCTCTGTGTTTTGCTAATTCGGAGATTTTTTCTCGTTTTGGCACCTTTGTTCTTGATTCCGCCCTTGTTACAATAATTGTTTGAGTAACGTTTGGTAATGTTAACTCACATCCAAGGGCAGCTGCTGATGCCAAAAATGATGTTATGCCAGGCACTATTTCCGAGTCTATTCCCTCCTTTCTGAGATTATCTATTTGTTCTCTTGTTGCTCCATATATGCTAGGATCCCCATCATGTAATCTAACTACAAGATTTCCTTTTATTGCATTGTCTCGGAGAATTTTGAAAATATCTTCTCTTACTAATTTTGATGCATCGTGTAGCTGAGCCTTATGACCGATTTTAATTATTTCATTAGGGATAAGCGAACCAGAGTAAACAATCACATCTGCTTCTTCAATTAACCTCTTAGCTTTTACTGTAATCAATTCCGGATCGCCCGGACCGCAGCCAACAAAATATACTTTAGGCACGTTTGACCACCATTATTGAAAAATATTTAGTGGTAAAAGTATCCTTTGTCACTTCACCAAGAGTCATTTTCTTAACAATTTCTTGATCAGTTCCCACATCTTGTGCTATAGCAAAAAGCGACTCGTCAGGAAATCCAGCTTCTTTAAGCAATGCGATTACTTGATCAAAGTATCTTCCATCTTTTAGAAAAATCATTGTATCGCAATTTTTTGCAGTCTCTTTAACTCTAGTAAGATCATAACAAGCAGGGATGATCGCCATGGTTTCATCTCCCTCTGCAATACTTATACCAACCTTTGATGCAAAAGCAAACATAGATACAATTCCTGGGATTACATTAATTTTAACGTCAGAATATTTTGATTTTAATTCTTTATGTAAGTATATCCAAGTACTATAAAGAGAAGGATCACCAACTGTTAAATAAACAACATTTTTTCCACTTCTAACTGCTCTTGCAATTATTTCAGCATTTTTTTCCCAAGTACTTTCTAGAATATCCTTGTCTTTTACCATTGGAAATACAAGATTAACTATCTCAGGTTTTTTCTCTTCAACAAGTTTAGATATAATTGAATAAGCAATACTATCTTTCCCTTCCTTAGAAGTAGGACACATAATGACTTCAGCCTTTTTAATGGCATTAATTGCTTTGATGGTTAAAAGTTCAGGATCACCTGGACCGCAGCCAACACAAGTTAGATCACTCATTAAACAAAGTCTCTTGGTGCCTAATTAAAAGCTAGATTTTAGTTGCAGAAATAATTGTGACAGGATTTCTAGCAAGCATCATTGTACCAGTGGAGGTTCTCTTGCTCTTTGATATAGTAACTTGAATAATATCAGTAGATGAAAACTTGAGTTTGTTGATTGTATCAAGTACTGAGTGAAGAGTTTCTATTAAAATAGTTGCAATTACAATTCTTCCTCCCTGTTTTAGATTTGATTCGCATAGTTTCAGTATTTGGGAGGTTTCACCTCCTGTACCACCAATAATAATTGCATCAGCTAAAGGTAAATTAGGTATTTTCTGTATTGCATTTCCCAATATAACGTCTGTATTAGAGATTTGAAATTTTTTTAAGTTCATTTTTGTTATTTGTACCGCATTAGGATCTATATCTATCGAGTAAACTTTTCCAGAAGGTCCCACTTGATAAGAAGCTTCTACGGATATTGACCCACTTCCACAACCAACATCATATATTGTCTGGCCAGGCATTAGTCTTGCTTTACTTATTTGAATTACTCGTACTTCTTCTTTGGTTATTGGGACTTCGTCCAATCGTTCAAAGAGCTCATCCGGAATACCAGGTGTGCGATAATGCCACATATTTTCTATTCAGATTTCATTAATATTTAGAATTACCTGATATTATGGATCCCTACATCAGGATGAATGAGTGTATTGACTAAAATCCAACTGAAGATGAACATGAGGAAATAGCTTCCATAACCAGTAGTAACCAGTTTTTTCTTTTCTGTCAGAACCATCTGAATGTTCATGCGTTTTGCAATAACGTATGAAACAATAAACAAAACGATCATAATGCCAAAACCCAATAAAATCCTAGATGAAAAATCACTTGGATCAATTGAGCTTCCGGTTTCTGCAGAAAGTGTTCCTGCTAATATCCCCATACCCACCCTCAACCAGAAAAGTTTGTCGAGTCCATTTTTTATCTTTGTTTCATCCGTTTTAGCAGGTATAGATGTCTCTGATGGATTATCCTTTACATTGTCATCATCAGGTTTTTTTTCCTCCTTCTTTTTCTTTGGATGTCGAGCCAACTAAATTTTCAAAATCACTCGGTTTAATCCCGTTTAAAATGTTTGGTTGATGACAAAGAGTAAAGGTATAATCAAAGGTAACAAGAACAATAATGCATGACACTTGCAGGCATAGAATTACGATATTTGGTAGAGGAAATAAGTAAACAAGTAAAGGATTATTATGTCAGTAATATTTATGGTGTAAGCAGAAATAGTCTTCTTTTCAAACTACATCATCCCCACAAACCAGACTTGCTTCTCATGTTTTCCACTTTTGGATTATGGATAACCAATATGAAGATAAATCAAATAGAGGAAAACAGATTATTGAAGAGATTGAGAAATGATCTCTTACGAAGTAAAATTGCAGATATAAAACAAATAGGAAGCGAGCGAATTGCATATGTGACATTCTGTGGATTTAACCAAGAATTTATCTTAGTTGGAGAATTTTTTGGGGATGGAAATATTATTTTATGTAATAAGGAAATGAAAATTCTATCCTTATTACATTCAATAGATGTCAGACATAGAAAACTCGCCGTTGGATTAAATTATGTTTCTCCACCCTCTTCAGGATTAAATATTTTTGATATTACCAAAGAAAAAATCGCAGAAATCAAAACAACATCTACTCCAGTGGTAAGGTGGATAGGAAGAATGTTAGGGTTTCCAAAAAAATACGCAGAGGAGATTATGTTAATTGCTAATTTGAAACCAGAAATACTGGGAAACATGCTTACTGATAAAGATGTGGAAAATATTCTTATAGCAATTAAAGAATTGATTGAAAAAATAATCAGTGGAAATCATGATGCTCGAGTAATCCGTGATGTAAAAAATCCCGATGTCCTGCCCATATCTCTTGATAACATGAAAGACGCTGAGATGATAAAAGTATCTAGTTTTATGGAGGGATTAGATTCCCTTTTTTCAGAAAACCTCCTTGAACATGGTAAATCATTTCAATCAAATACAGCAAATCAGAAAATATCTGAACTAGAGCACAAGCTAGAAGAACAAAATAAGGCAATTTCTCTAGTGAAGGAAAGAGCTAATGCAATTTCTACGATTGCAAAGACAGTTCTTGACTTTGTTGCAAAAGGAATAACGTCCATTGAGGATCCAATAATTCAACCTTTATTGAGTAATTATAACTGTAGAGTAGGACGAGAAAACGGCATTTTCCTAATGAATATAGATGGAGAGAAAATAAATGTAGATCCACACTCATCGATTCAAGCCGTTGCTTCAGCCCTTTTTAATGAATCAAAGAAACAGATGAAGGCAACTCAAACAATTGATTTGGAAAAGAAGAAGACTGAAAAAAGTCTTGAACTTTTCAGGAATCAAGCAAATATAGCTCGAGACTCCGTTGTTTACACAGTACAACGAAAAAAAGAATGGTTCGAAAGATATAGATGGTTTACAACATCGGATTATCTCTTGGCAATAGGAGGTCGTGATGCCTCATCCAACTCATCCATTATACGAAAACATCTTAACAACAATGACAGAGTATTTCATGCAGAAATTTTCGGATCTCCTTTTTTCATTTTAAGAAATTGCAATGATCAGAATCGTTCTAGTATAACAGAAGTGGCACATGCCACTGTTTGTTTTAGTCGAGCATGGAGAGAAGGTCTGTCTGGATTGAATGCTTATTGGATAAGACCTGAACAAGTCAAAACCGCAGCTCCAACTGGTCAGTTTCTAGCAAAAGGAGCCTTTGTTATTGAAGGAACAAGAAATTTTGTTAATGTAGCTAAATTGCAGCTAGCAATTGGCCTGTTTAAAAAAGATGATAATTATTTGTTATCATGTGGTCCTGTTTCACCGATCAAAAAACATTGTATTTATTTTGTAATAATAGAGCCATCGGGCTTAGAAATGACCGAGCTTGCAAAGAAAGTGAGGCTAGAATTCTTAAAATTCAAAGAGAAAGAAGAAATCATAAAGACATTTACCATAGATGAGTTTACAAAAATTCTTCCAGCTGGCGATAGTCACATAGTAGGATCTGGAACAGGAAATGCATTTGATTGAGTGAGAGAAAACCAAATTTCATTGTAGATGCAATGCTTGGCAATCTTGCAAAGAAATTAAGAATTCTAGGATATGATTCCAAATATTTTTCATCCATTGATGATAGTATAATCATTACCATAGCAAAAAATGAAAAACGAATAATTGTGACAAAAGATGAACAGGTTACTAAAATAGGTGAAAAACAAGATATTGTTACTGTTCTTATAAGAGGTAATGATGAAATTGAGCAAATTGCACAGATACACGAAAAAATAAAATTAGACCAATTTGTTATTGATACACAATTTTCTCGGTGTACTGCCTGTAATGGAAATCTTCATACAATTGAAAAATATCGGATTATAGGCAAAGTTCCGGAAAGAGTACTGGAAAGAGAAGAAAGGTTTTGGATGTGTAATACTTGCAAAAAGATTTACTGGAATGGAACTCATTTTAAAAATCTTCAAGCTTTTGTGACTAAACTTAATGTAAGGATAAAATGAAAATATCAAATGAAGATGGTGATATATTAGTAAGAACTTCTCGTTTGGTAGTTAAAGAATTTCTTAAAAGTAGAAAAAAAATCGAATTACCGGCAGAAATTATCACAAGGTTTTCATATAATTCTGGAATTTTTGTTACTATAACTCAAGACAAAAATCTCAGAGGTTGCATAGGATTTCCGACCCCTGAACGGAAATTATATCAATCCTTAATTGATGCGTCTATAGCATCAGCAACTGAAGATCCACGTTTTTCTCCTGTAAGATATGAGGAATTAAATAGAATCACCTTCGAAATAACTGTACTTACTCCTCCTATGGTTATCAAAGTTAAGGATCCATCAGAATATCCTAGTATGATTAAGGTAGGAAGAGATGGTCTTATAATCAAATGGGAATTTGGATCAGGTTTACTCTTACCTCAAGTTCCTAATGAATATGGATGGAATGAGGAAGAGTTTCTTGGTCATGCATGTACAAAAGCTGGAGCCTCTCCAGAGTATTGGAAGCAGCACAAAGCGATAATTTCCAAATTTGAGGGATTTGTTTTTAGAGAGACAAAACCAAATGGTTTAATCAAGAGAATAGATCTATAATATGGTGCCGTCGATTGCGTTAAGAAATGCTTCTGTATTGTTTTTCAATGAATCATAGTCATTTTTTTCTGCTACCACTAGAGGAATATTTGAGATAGCACATCCCGATGCTGTTGTCAAATCAGCCTTTAAACAAATCATACCTAAGGGGGCGCTTTTATTATATTTCAAAGAATAAATGGTATACGCCCCAACACTACTTCCTACTCCATATGGAAAGACAAGAATTTTGTTGTTGATGGATTTTTCAAAAAGATCGTGATTTTTGTCCTGTACTATTCCTGTTTTCTTATCTATTCCAGCAAGAAAATTTATAGGATTCTTAGCAACAAGCAAAGAACCGCGTACTTTTCCTCTTACAATTATTTTTACATTCATTTAGTTTCCTCTAGTATTATTTGCTTAAGACTTTTGAGATTGACATCAACACCGTTGGTGGTCTTCAGATAGTAGGCTCCCTTTACGCTGTTTGTAATAACAGAATCTACATCCTTTTTGTCAATAAGTGGTGATAAACATATACAACAATCATACAAGACTTCTCCTCCAGCCCTTTCGAGTTCATTTTTGTAACCCAAGTCCTGCATTTGTGTTTTTATTGCTCTAGGACAGAAAATCATACAACGTTTATTAAATGATCTTCCCTTAAGCATAATTGCCAAATCAGAAACTTCTTGTAGACCAAGTTGAGGACTACCAAGGGTTATGATATCACCTGTTTCTGCCGTATTTAGTTCATCATGAATTTCTTCAATTTCTTTTTTACCAAAATTTATCTTCTCGCCATCACCTTCTCCAATAGTAAACATTCCACATCTACCAGATGTACCCATACCAGCGCATAGAGATTTGCATTTACGTCTGTCAATTTCTTTGATTCCCGATATAGCAACAGAGGAATTTGCAACTTTTCCAGCAAAATATCCAAGCATCCCATAGATTAATTCATCCTTAGGTTCAATATCCATTCTAATTGTTAGATCTGGCTTTCTCATATTGTCATCTCTAAGATCAGAGTATGGACTTTTCCCTATGATTGCACTAGCTAAAGCACTAAATGCCCCTTCTTTATTTGTTTTTAACCCAGAGATTGAATTAGCAAATATTGCAGCATTACTCTCCGCAAAGGAAACATGAGTGCCTTGTTTAGGCATATCAAATATTTCGTAAGGAATGCATGAATATGATGGGATGACTCCCATTTTTTCATATGAATTCTTAATAATTTGTTGATTTGCAATGAATTTGTCATCTAACTTGTAGCTAGAGATGGTGTCAAAATCAAAACCCATCGGGTTAACACTTGTTTTTACTTTGAAGGAAGCATCCTTACTTAAGTGTGAAAGGAATTCTTTTCCAGCATCTCCTATTGTATTATAATTAACTCCAGATAGATGCGCCCATTCTATTGGAACAAGTCTATCTGCTTGAGTAGCTTCTCCTATTGCTACAATAATCCTATAAGCTAACGAAAGAGTTTCTCCATATTTTCCATCTAGTGCATATTCCTCTTCCTTTGTTAAATCCAATAAACGATTTTGTTATAACAGATATAATACTTGTGTGATCAATACTTAGATTAGTTGGCCAAGATACAACTAATTTTAAATGGAATGAGTAAGACCATGAATTCTGTAAAGCCTCCCCGTATGACTGCTCTTAGGGAATTACGTGAAGCTGAAGGTGGTAGTCCATTAAGTATCTTAATAGGAACGATTCTTTCTGCCAGAACAAGAGATGAAAATACTTCCGCTGCTGTAAAAGAACTATTTTCAAGGTATAGAACAGCTCGATCTCTTGCCAGCGCAAAAATATCTGATGTTGAAAGAATTATCAAGAAGACTGGTTTTTATCGAGTCAAAGCAAGAAGAATTATCAGAGTCGCCTCCATCATAGATTCAAAGTATTCAGGTAAAGTTCCAAGATCTATGAACGAATTGCTTAGTTTACCAGGGGTGGGAAGAAAAACAGCAAATTGTGTTCTTGTTTATGCTTTTGAAGAGCCTGCAATTCCTGTGGATACTCATGTACATCGAATTTCTAATAGACTTGGTCTGGTAAAAACAAAAACGCCGGAGGAAACGGAGATTGCATTAATGGAGAAAATTCCAAAAAAGTACTGGTTGAGAATAAATGATACCTTTGTTATGTATGGACAAAATATATGTAAGCCAATATCACCAATGTGTTCTCTCTGTCATATAAAAAAAGAGTGCAGTTACTTCAAAACTAGGTAGTAACATTCTTTGAGATATGTTTTTTTTCATCTGGGCTACGATTCTTTGTCTTTAATAAAACGATGATTATAACCCCTGTTATAGCTAACACAATAAATGGCATGTAGAAGATTGGATTTTGAGAGGGATCTCCCGAAACAAAACTGAATGTCATTTTACCAGAAATTACTGGAGGGATATCTGAAGTAGAATTCATACCAGAAACAGTAAATTCTCTAATTGTAAAACCCGCAATATCCAAATTAGAAACTACTTCTCTTGGTCCTACACTAACTGTAAGACCTCCATTACTTGAATGAGTAGCAGTTATTGGTTTGTCAGGAGTCCAACCAACCTTTTTTTCTTCATGAATTACGAAGTATCCATCTTCAGGAGTATTGATTGCAACCCAGAATATGGCGTCAGGAGGTCCTCCCATTCCTATTTCTATAAACTTTGGTGTGTTTAGATCCTCATACAGTCTCACTATAACATTGCTATTTTGGTTAGAATACTGCAATTTATTTTCCATTTCAACTTGCCAATTAGTAACATGTTCATGAGCTAGCTTGAAGACAGTGGCATTCTTGCTGTCCACGTTGAATGAACTAAATGGAACCTCGAGAGAATCATACCTTTCAGATTTGTTCATAGTAGATTCTTGAGCATAAACCGGCAAAAACGAACTTGCCAATAAAAGAGACACTAACAATACTTGCATAATATGATTTTGTTTCAATTCAATAAAAATCTAGTCTACAAAGGGATTGTCCCATTTCATAAGGACTTTTGAGACCTCTGGTCTTAGCATGAATTCAGATGGATTTTGTTTACCTACTATCATTGCCCTAAGTTTAGTTCCACTAAGACTTTCTTGGTATTCTTGCCCATGAGGACAATTTCGTTCGCTTGCAAACGACAAACATTTCTTGCAATAGAAAAACGCTGGAAAGAAAATAGGTTGGATTTCCAAATCAGGATAATCGCTGAATATTTTTTGTGCTGCAAATGGATCGTAATAGCTACCAACACCTGCGTGATCTCGTCCTATTATTATATGCGTGCAACCAAAGTTTTTCCTCATAATAGCATGATGTATAGCTTCTTTGGGTCCTGCATATCTCATTTCTGTGTGTAAAGTAGCGAGATAGCATCTGTTCTTTGGATAATAGTGGTCTATGAGAGCCTCATAAGCAGTAACAATTACTTCGTCTTTATAATCACCCGACTTTTTCTTCCCTATAAGAGGATTTATGAATAATCCATCGTGAGTATTAAGGGAAGCCTTTTGAAGCATTTCATGAGCTACGTGTGGAACATTTCTGGTTTGGAAAGCTACAACTGTTTTCCAACGAGTTTTTTCAAAGAATTCTCGAGTTTCTAATGGTGTCTTTCTGAATCTCCGAATTCGGGTTTCATTTGGTCTCTTTACATAGTCTATCTTACCCCCAATAAGAAATTCTTTCATAGCGAAAGTTTTTGCTACACCTGGATGAGCCGGATCAGTTGAACCATAGACACCTTTTGCCGTAGCAACTTTATCGAAATGATATACATCTTCCACGTGTAAAATTGCAAAATTTGTTCCATCAAGATTTAATGCAACCTCTCCTGAATCCTTCATTTTTGAAGCTGTTTCCTTATCTACATCAAATATGATTGGAATTGTCCACGGTATATCATTTGATAATCTCCCTTTTGATATCACCTTCTCGAAATCATCACTTGTCAGAAATCCTTCTAGGGGACTGAAAATTCCATCTGCTATATTTTCTATATCGTTTGCAAGATCCGCATTAATCGAGATCGAAAATAATTGGCTTAGATCTCTTGTTGCAATTCTATTTACTAACTTGCCACCGTGCGGTTTTGGTAGACCCAAACATTCCAAAGTCTTTCACTTTCCGTGGTCAGCATGCAGACCACATTCTTTCTGGTTATCAGATTCCCACCACCATCGTCCAGCTCGAAGTGGTTCACCAGCTTTGATAGATCTTGTGCATGGTTCACACCCTATACTAGGAAAGCCTTTGTCGTGTAGCTTGTTATATGGAATGTTATTTGTTTTAATATAATCCCAAGTTTTTTCCCAAGTCCAGTCAATTATTGGATTTATCTTAATGATGCCATTGTGCTGTTCATCAATCTCTAATCTATTTGCGGCTGATCTTACCTCTGTCTGATCTGCTCTTAAACCCGTAATCCATCCATCTAAAGTAGAAAGTATTCTGTTTAGTGGATGAACTTTTCTTATACCACAACAGAGTTTTCTATTACCTATACTGTTATAAAACAAATTTAATCCATTCACTCGAACCATTTGTTCCACCTCATTCTGATCTGGAAACATTACTTCTATGTTTGTGTTGTATCTGTTGCGTATTTCATCCATTATATCATAAGTTTCTTGATTAAGTCTTCCTGTATCAAGAGTAAAGATTTTCGCTTTTGGATTAATTTTCATAATCATATCAATGACAACTACGTCTTCAGCGCCAAAACTTGAAGCCATAGCTATTCTTGGATGAAGTGTATCTAATGCCCACTTCAAAACATCATAAGGTGTCTTAAGTTTTTCATTTGCTTGTTGTATTTGTCCTGAAGTAAACTTTCCCATAATAAAAATCGGCTTTATTCGTCATATAATTATTTAGGTTCAATATTCGTTCTAGAGTTATAAATGAGCTAAAACAATGGAAACAGAATGTCTGAGAAGACCGTAATTGCTGTCTTTCCATCAATCTACTCGCTTAGCAAGATAAATAATCTGGTAAAAAACATATCAGAAATTCTTAGAATTAAGAATCAACCATTCTCAAAACTGAGAAAAAATGGATCAATAATAGTTGTGGATGCAGTTGATCCAGTACTTGCATCATCTGTAATCAATCTAATGTTTGGCATAGACCGAGTAGCCATTGCAAAGGAAGTAGTTAATGATTTTGATTCAGTATTATCCGCAATTACATCTTCAGCCATGAATTTACTTATGAAGGGAGAAACTTTCCATGTGAAAATAGAGGGAGAAACGAAAAAATTTCTGGCAAAAGATTTGGAGTTAGCAGCTACTACTGCTTTAATAGAGAGAAGCAGCGGCATGGGTGTGAAACCATCATCAGAAGCAGATCATAATAGATTGATCTACACCTTCCTCACAGATTCGCATGCCTACGTTTGCATTTTTGTGGACAGAGGTTTAAGCGGTTTGCCTTATAACTCGAATGACAAAAAAATTCTATGTTGCATATATGATGAACTCTCTGCAATTTGCTGTCTTCAGACAATTAAGATGGGTTTTGATGTAGAAATTCTTATTTGTTATCGTAATGATTCAGAATTGCTAAAAATATCTAAAATGCTAAATAGAATTCTGCCTAAGATCATAAAGACTAAGGTAGCTCTTGATATTTACAAGGTCACTTGTTCTTCTAATCTATTAACACTAATTACTACAATAACTCATGTTATGATATCAAATGCATCTAAGACAAAGATAAAGAGAATTGCATTATCCATATCACCAATGATATTTCCAATATCCTTTTTGGAATATAACTCGAACTTGATCCTTCAAAATAAGCTAGTTCCATGGATTCCTCTTTCAAGTATTGATTCTGAATTTTTGGAAAGTGCAAAGGAGATAGGTCTTGAAAAGTATGTTCATAATTTAGAGGATTTATGCAAAAAAAATCTTCATCAAATGAATCTCTCAAAGTCTAAAGCTTCAAAATGTGCAACTGATACACTCAAGACTTGGAGACAAATATCTATCAATGCTGGTCCGAAAATCATACATGACATTATTGATTTGATAAAATCAAATCATTGAGAATTTAAACAGGACAAATTTACCATTGAATATGAAAAAAATTGGAGAATTTATCTATCCTTGGGGAACTGGCCATTTTACTAGAATGATGTATCTCGATAAGGCGATACGTGATTCATTGAATAAAGAAATTGATATTCATTACTCAAGTAGTGGGGAAATATACAAAAAATTAATGCAAAAATTTTCTGATAAGGACATAGTTCACAATATTGAGATGCCTACTCCGGTAGATGGTAAGAAGGGTCCAAGTGTTATACTATCATTATACAATTTTTTATTTCCCATTAATGGTAAACCTCCTCTTCTTTCAGTTATGGCTAATTATTTAAGAAATGAAGGAAGGCTTTATGATTCTCAGAAATTTGATCTTGTCATAAATGATGGAGATGTTGGTTCAAATGCTATCGCAGAAAGAAGAAATGTCAAAAGTATTTTTATAACAAATCAATTTCGACCTAGACTTTGGGCTTCGCGGTTTTATCTTTATCCCGGTTTATTGTACATTTCCAAGATGATTGCTAAAGCAACAAAAATAGTAGTCGCTGATTCTCCCCCTCCAAATACTATATGTGAATACAATCTCAATTTTCCCGATAAGTTGAAAAACAAAGTGCTCTATGCAGGTCATTTTTCAGATGGAGTAGTTAGTCATACTGAACCAAAATCAGATCTTGAAAAGCTAGTAGAAAATGTGGACAGCTTTGGATATTGGATGATAACTGGTAACAAATCCACAAATGACATAACCCGTCTCAATTATGAAAAGATCTTTCATAGAAATGAATTGGCTAATGAAAGAAGAGTTGTGTCTCATGCAAAAAACGATCCATCTTTAAACAAAGTTTTGGGAAAAGACGGCAGATTATACTCAATTTCTGAAGCCTTTGAAAAACAGGTAGATTGGATCCAAATCGATAAAGGATTTTTATCAGAGCAGGAAAAGGATACTATCTTAAATTCATGTAAATATTCTGTGATAAATGGTTCCCACACGGGAATGGGGGAGATACTTGGTGGAAAAGCTAAACCAATAATCGGAATCCCCGTATATGATGAACACACTAATCAAATAAGATGGGCACAGGACAGGAATCTAGGGATATTGTCCAATTCAATAAAACGCACAATCCAAGCAATTTCGCAGATACATCATGATTATAACAAATACAAAGAAAATCTAGTAGAATTTTCAAAAAACTATGATATGAATGGAACAAAGAATACATTGAATATAATTTCTGAAATGTTAGAAAACTAGAAAGAATTATAATTTTTTGAATTAAAACATTAGTTCTGGTACGCGGCATTTTCGATGGGCGAACTGACCGTTTGGGATGAAGACATAGACCGCGTACCAGAAAACTAGCAAAAGCTTTTATGGATAACTTTGATGATTGCCGTCATTGACTGAATGTCCGGAATGTGCAGCCAAAGAGGTATTAATAGAAATGAAATTTGATGCTAATACAAAACACTTCATATGCAAAAAATGTGGTTTGTTTGCAACACGAGAGCAGATAAGTGATATTAGATATAGACTCAATAAACGAGAAAAGACACGTGAAGATAAACATGATGAATATCGTGACTGGTGGCAATCTAGCAAGAAAGAGAAGCAAGGTTAGTTTAGGAGAAAAACTGGCGTGGCAAAAGAAATTCCAACATGGGCACAAGATGAAATAAAGAATGCTAAATTTGGAGAGCCAGAAATATTAACTAGGACAGGATATGTATTGGAAATCTATGATAAAGATGCGAAAATAGATGCCCAACTTTATGAGGGTGTTGAAGATGGAAGAAAAATTATAGAAGGAATGAATCTTTCAAAGAAGATCAAACCTTCAGAGATCATGAAAGGAGTGGTATACGAATTTACAATTAAATCATTTAAGGCACCTTTGAGTAAAAAGCTCGTTGAATTTCTGAAGAAAGATATGGAGATTGAGATGGACTCAATCTATCAATTTGAACTTGGTAATCTTGAGCTGATGGACGTGGACTCGGATTCGTCTAGTGAGGATGAATCAGAGGCAGATGGTTAATCCTGTTCACTTTTTGTTTAAATTTCTAAATATTACTCCCACTAGTGGATTTATTAAATATGGTAGAGTTTGTTTTATCCAAATAGCAAATCTTACAATTTGAGGAACAACGATCTCAAGGCGAGGAGATGATGCTGCCTTGACAACCGCTCTCGCAACAGTGGATGCACTCAGAGAAGTGGCAGGATATATAGGCATCTCACCAAAAGATTTATGATCAAAGAAATTGGTCCTAACCATTATCGGACTTACCACAGTCACTCCTACACCTGTCCCTTTTAGTTCATAAAATAATGCTTCTGAAAATCCTAACATTGCAAATTTTGACGCACAGTAAGATGCCATTTGTGGAATTCCTATACTTGCAGCAACAGATGCTACGTTAACTATATGCCCCGATCGTTGTTCTAACATTTTGGGAAGAAAGGCCTTGGTACAATACATCATTCCAAAATAATTAGTTAACATTTGTTCTTCCATTTCTTCTATAGTAATGTTCTTTACCGTATTGTAAATTCCAATTCCTGCATTATTTACAAGTACATCAACTTTACCAAACTTGTCAAATACAACTCTGCTAAGTTGAGCAACCTGTTCCTTTTTAGATACATCACAAGGACATACAAGCGTTTCACAATCTGACAATCTCTTTGCTATCTGCTTTAATTTTTCTTCATTCCTTGATACCAAAACAACTCTAGCGCGTAATTTTGCAAATTCCTCAGCTGATTTTTCACCTATTCCACTGGAGGCTCCAGTAATTACAACTATTTTTCCACTAAAATCCAATATGGAAAAATAGAATAATGAAAATAAAGTGTTTTCTACTGTATAAGTACACCAAAGAACTGGTAAAATTGTTACAAGTGACATCAATGAGATTATGATTGAAATATTGAAAAGTAGCAATAGTATTGAAATTGAAACTTTCAAAGGTAGAAAATGATTCTTATTCAGAGAGTTTTTTGCTCTTTAAATTTGGATAGACGATCTTCATAAGAAAGATCCAACTTATTATTAGCCCAACATGATACGTAGCAATTCTCCATCCAATTACAATATTCCATTGAAGACTATTCTTCGTAGCCTCAAATGTGATTGTATTAAGATGTCCCAAGTATGCCCATATGGAAAACTCGGTAAGACCAGATCCACCTATTGTTATAGGCAGATTCCCAATCGCATTAGATGCCATGGTAGCCATTAAGGAGTGAAAAAAATCTATCATGTAACCTGCTCCGTTTGCAATTAACATAAACGAAAGCCCGTAGAGCAACCACGTAAATAATGAAATCACTATCGATACAGCAAATGATTTTTTGATTTGTTTAGTATGTAGTGTTTGCCTACTCATATCGCAGATTTCCTTCATCCAAAGATTTGTCTTTTCAATATAGTTTAATGAACGATCTTTCCCTATTTTTGTAGCAACTCTAGATATCCAACTAGGTACTTGAAATGTTTTTTTTGATGATAAGAAAAATAGTGAACACCAAACTCCTGTAACCGGAATACTAACTGCAAGTATCGCTATCCCTATTACAAATGCACCATACATAAAAGAAATTACCGCTGCTGTTATTGCAAACGATCCGGCAACTAGTACTTCTGTCACAATCTCAATAATAGTAACCCAAGATGCCTTTCCAACTGGAACCCCTTTCTTATTTAACCACATAATTCTGACCAATTCACCACCTACGAAAGATGGAGTAGTAGAGGTAACAAATTCACTTCCTATTCTTACAGAAATTGTTTTCCAGTTAGCGTCTACTGATCCAAGAAATCGTTTTACAAGATAGTTGAATTTCAATCCTTGGGTAAAAAGCTTACAAGCCATTGCGATTGAAGCGCCTGCAAATGGTAGGATACCTACTGCAAGTAGATTCTCTAAACTCACCTTGAATGTAATTGCAATAATAAGAAAAGGTATAACGCTAACTGGAATTGCGAGGATTTTCCAATTCATTATACGGTTAATTCATGGATGGAAATATAAGCTCAACATAAAAATAATTATCAGAAAAATGAAGGCAATTTTTATGGTTGGTACTGCAGGAGCAGGAAAATCACTGCTAACTTCTAAAGTATTTGATTATTATACTCGGCATGGAGCATTTGTTGGAATATTGAACTTGGACCCTGGTGTAGAGAATTTACCCTACACCTGTGACGTAGATGTTAGAGATTATGTTGATATTATTACAATTATGAAACAATATGATCTCGGTCCAAATGGATCTTTGATCATGGCAAATGATCTTATTGCGTCAAAAGTTAATGAATTACAAAATGATATCGACAATGTAAACCCAGACTATCTAATTGTTGATACACCAGGCCAAATTGAGCTGTTTGCCTATAGAGCTAGTGGACCATTCTTGTTAGAAAGTTTACATGCTGAACAAAAAATAACATTATTTCTTCAGGATGGATCTTTGATTACAACTCCTACCAATTTTGTTTCTATTGCATTACTTGCTACCTCGGTAAAATTGAGATTGGGTTTATCACAATTAAACATTCTAACAAAAAAAGATCTTATTGAAGATAAAATTAAAGATGTGTTAAAATGGACTACAAACATGTCTAGTCTTGAGGATGCTCTTGCAAAACAGGATGATGGTGAAAGCTACACTCTTGCAGTAAATCTCTTACGAAGTCTAAATTTGGGTGGTTTTGCCCAGGGTTTAATTCCAGTTTCTAACACAACAGGAGATGGTTTGATTAATCTTCATACAGCATTAAGTCGCATACTAAACCTAGGAGAGGAGATAGAGGATTGAAACAAAGTGTAACTGCTAAAGCTCCTTGTTCAACTGCAAATTTGGGACCAGGTTTCGATGTATTTGGTTTGGCACTTGATGCATATTATGATGAAATCAAACTAATAAAAGAAGGAAAAAAAATTATAATTGAAAGTTCAGATTCTATCCCGCTGGACACCGAAAATAATTCTGCTGGATTGGTAGTCAAAGAGATGTCAAAGAAATTTAGGATCAAAACTGGGATTAAGGTTATCATAAAGAAGGGCGTTCCTGCGGGTTTTGGCATGGGAAGCAGTGCTGCTTCAGCTGCTGGTGCTGCAGTAGCCTTCAATACTCTATTCAATCTAAATCTTAAACCAGATACATTAGTGCAATTTGCTGGAATGGGAGAGAGAGCCAGTGCAGGTTCCATTCATTATGACAATGTGGCTGCTTCGGTTATTGGGGGATTTGTAATAGTTAGAACTGAACCATTTCAAGTGGTAAGAATAGAGCCTCCAAGGGACTTGGTTTTATGTATTGCCATACCACAAATTAGTGTTCCAAAAAAAAAGACGAAAGTTTCAAGAAGTGTACTCCCTTCTCAAATTGAATTATCAGATCATGTGAAAAATATTGCTAATGCAGCAGCACTAACTGCCGGGTTTATGAAAAAGGATGTAAGCTTAATTTGTAATTCTATAAGAGATGTGATAGTGGAGCCGGCTAGAGAACATTTTATCCCCGGCTTTGCCAAAGTAAGATCAAGGGCAATTAGAGCAGGAGCCTTAGGGTTTACTATTAGCGGGGCTGGCCCATCCGTAATTGCATTTACTTCGTTGTCTTCAAATCATAAGAAAATCTGCGAATCCATGGAAAAAGGATTTGCGCTAACAGGTACAAAATGTAAAACTATAATTTGTAAGCCAAGTTCTGGGGCGTTTATAGTTTAGTCATTTCTTTTCAAGAAAGGCACGCATTCTTTCTTTTCTTTCGTTGGTAGAAAAACAAACAGCCCATGAATAGATTTCGAGCTTCAAACCGGTGTCTAGATTGGCATTAATTCCTTTGTTTACAAGCATTTTGGATACACCAATTGCAAATCTACTATTTTTTGATATTAATTTCGCATAGGTTCTAGTTTCAGAATACAAATTTTCAAATGGAACTATTTTGTTTATTAAGCCCATAGATAGAGCTTCTTCTGCCAAAATTCTTCTTCCAGAGAAAATAAGATCTTTGGCTCTTGCAGGACCTATGATACGCAAAAGCCTCTGTGTACCTCCCCAGCCTGGACAAATTCCCAGACTGACCTCAGGCTGACCAAGTTG
Source organism: uncultured Nitrosopumilaceae archaeon (assembly GCA_964538845.1). Classification (GTDB taxonomy): domain Archaea; phylum Thermoproteota; class Nitrososphaeria; order Nitrososphaerales; family Nitrosopumilaceae; genus Nitrosotalea. Next base: position 23,008 of record CAZIHN010000005.1, read on the forward strand.
TGCGTTAGACGAGGCAAATCTAATATCACATGAGAGAGCAAGTTCACATCCACCACCTAGAGCATAGCCGTTAATTGCAGCTATTACAGGTTTTTCTATTTTTTCTATTTTATTTAGTACTTCATGTCCTCGGAGTGCATATGCTTCTGCTTCGGCTGGTCCAATATTACTCATAAATTCAATATCTGCACCAGCAGAGAAGGCTTTTGGACCGGCACCTGTGATGATAATTGCTCTCGAAGAATCACTTTCCAAATTATCTAGTAAGGAAACAAACTCATCCATAACTTCTAAATTCATTGCATTTAGCTTCTCCTGTCTATCGATTGTAATTATAACAATTTCATCTTCCCGTTCAACTTTTAGATAGTTCATATGAAGAAAATATTTTAGAAGAAATTAAACTTTAGAAACCCCCCAAATGGAAACCGAGTTATATTGCATCCCCTCAGGTGAAGCCACCTTTGAATTCGCTTGGACTATTATCATCTTTTGGAGCATCCCTAAGTTGGGGTACTTTCTTTGTTCCCGTGAGAAAAGTAAATGTTACAAGCATCTTACAGCTTCAAGGATCAACAGGTATAGGAGCAATTCTATTCGCTTTACCAATTAGCCTTTTCTGGGGATTCGAAGTGTTGCCAAGCGGGCTACTCAGTGGAGCAATATGGACTGGAGGAAATATTCTAGCACTTTATTCGGTAAGATTAATAGGACTAGCTAGAACCTCTCCTTTTCTTGCTGGTTTTAGCATTCTAGTTTCATTTGCTTGGGGGATCTTATTTTTTGGAGAGACATTTAATAATTTTATTCTAGCTCTTCTAGCTCTTGCCCTACTAATGGGAGGGATGCCCCTAGTTGCAAGTGCTGCAAGAGGTTCACATATTCAAAAGAGGGGATATTTTATGGCTGCAGCATCAGGTATAATTTCAGGATCTTATGTTATTCCAATGCAGGCTACACATTCCCTTCAGTCAGGATTCTTTTCCTCGAGCTTGGCTATCTTTGCAATTGGGTTACCATTGCTATTTTTTTCAAGAAGATGGATAAAAAAGGAAATTATTGCAGGAATAGTATCTGGGAGTTTGTTCAACGCTGGAAGCTTGTTTGTTCTTTTAGCAGTATCATTGATAGGGATAACTGTTGCGTATCCAATTTCTCAGACAGCAACTCTTTTTGCCGTCACATGGGGAGTTTTGTACTTTAAGGAAATTGTTCACAAAAGCAATATACTTCGAGTGATTGCAGGAGCTGTTGTAATATTGATTGGTTCTGGTTTGCTTTCTATAGCCTAAACATTTTATTTGGTCAGCAATGAATGCACTCAATGTGAAAGCAATAATAGTATTTAGCGGAGGTTTGGATTCAGTTTGTACAGCCTCATTTCTTCATAAAAGATATGATCTTTATGGAATCACTTTTTCGTATGGTCAAAAAGCTGTTAAGGAAGTAAAAGTTGCACAACAATTTTCCAAGTTATTAAAATTTAGCGAACACAAGATAATCAATATTGAGTTTATGAGAGATTTATACGAGAAAACAAATGTTTTGACTGATATTAAAATGAACATTCCATCAAAATTTGATTATTCTATTGTTGCACCTATTAGAAATGCTATATTCTTGTCCATAGCATCAGCCTGGGCATTTTCAAAAAAAGCGGAACTCATTGCTTATGGTGCCCACTTGGGAGATGTGAAATATCCTGATTGCAGACCAGGATTTACAAGATTACTTTCAAGAGCTTTTAATGAAGGTGAAAATGATGGGATAAGGCTCGGCCTCAGGAATAAAATTAGAATCTGGAGTCCATTTATGGAGGGATTGTCAAAGAAAGACCTTCTCAAAAGAGGATACAAAGAACTGAACGATCATATTTTCAAAACCTGGAGCTGTTATGAAAAAGGTAAGTTTCAATGCGGAAAGTGCGAATCATGCAACAATAGAAAAATGGCGTTTTTAAAAGCCAACATTGCAGATAAGACTAAATATCAAACTGGAAGTTTAAATCTTTAAGATTGGTTTTTTTAAAATAATCGGTCTTAGAACCAAATAATATAATAGAAACACTACACCGACAAGTCCCCAAAAGATCCAGTTAATCATATATTCATCAAAACCCATTTTTCTAAAGTAATCCATCGAATTTACTGAAATCCCTAAGCCTGCTCCTAGAACGATGAAGAACTCAATAGCAAACCACAAAAATCCTGGCCATGATTCTCGAGGAATGTGTATGTTACTATGGACGCCCATACTGTTTGTGTTTTTAAAGTTCTTATTTAATTTTTTAGATCATACTACATTTATCTTTGATTTTCCGCCATATATCAAACTCAATACGTCTGATCGGGCCTCTTTCTTTACATAAATTCCCCTTGACGCGATAGTAGTAACTACAGCATCGTTTCGCACTCCTCGCATCTTCATGCAAAGATGTTCACCTTCTGCCACTACAATTACACCTTTTACTCCTTCTGAATATAATTCGTCTGCTATATTTTTTGTAATTCGCTCTTGTATTTGCAATCTAGCAGAATACTTTTCTACAAGACGAACCAATTTTGAGATTCCAAACACTTTACCATCTGGGGAATATGCTATATTCACTTTCCCAAAGAATGGTAGCATATGATGCTCACACATGGAATAGAATTGAATTTCTTTTGCGATTACAATATCAGAATCCTCAGAAAATTTTACAGATAATTCTGATTCTGCATCATAACCTTTGAATATCTCTTCGTACATATCTGCTATTCTATTTGGGGTCTCGCTTAGGCCTTCTCTTGTTGGATCTTCACCAATCTCTGCAATTAATTCTCTGATTAGCCTCTTTACTCTATCCTTATTCATCATGGCGCTCCTATGAATTTATGAAGTTGTGGTATTATTCTAACCTCACTATAATATGGACGCACTGCATCGTAAAAGGTAAAAAGTTGTTCCAAACTTGGCTCTGATATATTATAGGTGGGCTGTATTATAAATCCTGCAAGGTCTGACTTTGAGAAAATTCTGAATATTCTTTTGAGAAGACTCTTAAAGAAATTTAACTGAGTCTTAGAACTTATCACTACTTTTATGTATGTTGTTTTTTTTGATTCTGAGGCTAACCTAAGACATTCTAGCTCATTTTCTAAAAGTTTAGAATAATGTTTTATATCAACAAAACCAGATTCAGGAGTTTTAAATTCAATTTTTATAAAATCAAAATAAGGAAGACATTTCTCAAATTTGGAAGAATCATAACAAGAGGATTCCAAATATGTCCGAATATTCGCTTTCTGGACAAATTTCGCCAATTCCGTAACCGCTTCATATTGAGCTAGTGGATCCCCACCTGTAAAATTAACTTTGTAAATGTTTTGTTTTAAGTTCGATTTGATGATCTTTTTAACTTCGTTTAAAGAATATCCTTTTCCAGAGTTCATCGGAATTGCATCCTTTGTGTCACAATAAAAGCATCTAAAAGGACAGCCTGATAATCTCACGAAAAGGGTTTTTGTTCCAAAAAGTATTCCTTCTCCTTCTATAGATGTAAATACTTCGTAAAGTCTTACTTTCAAGTAACCGATCTTCAATTATTCATTATTTATTTAATTGGATTTTCTTATGAATGATTTTCTACCAAAATGATTTATTTCTTTATAGTAGAGAAAATCGTAATGAAAAAAATAATCCTCCTTTTCCTATTTCTCTCGACTCTAGCATTTTTCACTTATCAAGATGCAGGTGCATTGACAATTAATGCTGTACCTCAAAAACAGGTTTTTGGACCAAATGATTGGATTAAGATTAATATCAAAATTAATGAGTATAATGGTCAACCAGTTAAATGGATAGCTCATTTACCTGATGGCTCTGTAGAAAATGGTACAGTTGTTATGCAGAGAGATATAACAATACATCAAATCATACGAGATGCATTTGATAATGAGTTTGGCCTTTGGTCTATTGATTACAAAATTGATGATGTCGTCCAGACAGTTAACTTCAAAATCGATTCTCTTAATTTAACCGCGAGTACTGACAAAGAGCTTTACTATGAACCAGATACAATGAAAATTAATTTAACATCAGCGCTCTACAATCCTAATGCTAAACTAGCGCAAATTTTTCATTTGACTTTTTATGATAATGAAGGGAATTTGATAAGGGACATAAGCGAAATCGAAATCAAAGCTCTCCAATCTAGCATGGTTTATAATTTTCCATTACTTCAATTTGCAAATTCTGAGCCTCCTGGATTATACAAGTTGAAAATTAAGTATTATAATTCCGTTATTGAATTACCATTTCTTCTAGGGGACATTAATAATTTAATGGAAATATCAGCATATTCTAATACGGATACTTATCTTCATGATGATCCTGTAAACCTTGATTTAATTTTTACAAGAATAAAAGAATCAACGGGGATCTTGACCATCACAACTCCATCTGGAAATACAACCGATCAACAATTCCGAGTGGATTCTGTTCATACGCAATTAGTATTGAAGAATCTTACAACTGAACTAGGAAAATACAATTATGAAATTAAATACGCTGGCGCTATCACTACTGGTTCTTTTAATGTTATTCCAAATCCAAACGAATTACAGAACATCGTGTTAGAAATTTTTTTGGATAAACTCAACTACAGGCCAGGAGAAACAATCAACTTAAAGGTATATACATCAGATATTATTGCAAATTCAATTAGCATATGGGTTGTAAATCCTGCAGGAATTGAGAGTACAAAAATATCTTTGCCTATTGTATCGAATGAAACGGTAATACCTTACAAAACTAATAAAGATGATTCTATGGGATTGTGGAAATTGTATGTGAAATATGGAGGAATAGTCAGAGATTCTTCATTTAATTTAGCTGGTCTGCCAATAAGGAATCAAGATGGATTAAATGCCAAACAATATAACATACCAAAATTTGTTTCATTCATAAATTCTACAACATTCAAGTTTCCTACAAGTATTACAGTTGATTCTGATAATAGTATCTACGTGGTAGATTCTGGAAATTCAAAAATAAAAAAATTTGATTCCAATGGAAGTTTAGTTCTTTCGTGGGGAGGAAAGGGAGAAGCAATTGGGAAATTTACTCACCCGTTTAGCATCTTTGTAAACAAGAAATTTGTGTATGTTACTGACACTGGCAATTCAAAGATCAATATGTTCACCAAGGATGGAAATTTTGTATATTCTTGGGGTTCATACGGAGATAATCCTGGCATGTTTCATATCCCTGTTTCAATTGGTTCTGATCAATCCGGGCAACTTTTTATTGCAGATTCTGATCGGAGTGTCATTCAAACTTTTGACATTCAAGGAACATATATTGATGAAATTCATCCCATCCTTACAGAAGGAGCAAGTTTTTCTGGAATCTCTTCATTAGCATTTGATTCCAAGAATAATTTCTATGCCGTTTCAATAAACAATGCAATTTTAGAATATTCTGCTATTGGAAATTTCTTGAACTTTTATGGGTCTTTAGGATCTGAAGTGGGAAGATTTAACAATCCTTCATCTATAGCAATTGATTCAAGAAATAATTTCTATGTAGCAGATACTATGAATCACAGGATACAAAAATTTGATTCTAATGGGAACTTTCTTTTGAGTTGGGGGGTGGAAGGGCAAGCAGCTGGTCAGTTTGAAGAACCAGTATCCCTTGCGATCGATTCTTCAGACAACATGTATATTGTTGACAAGAAAAATAACAATGTTCAGAAATTTGCACTGTATAGTAGCCTAAGTAAGATTGCTGTGCCCAGTTCAATCAGAGACACAGGTTTGTGGTGGTCGGAAGGACTAGTAGACAGGAATGATTTTGATCAATCAATTAGAGTATTAATTAATCAGGATCTAATTAGACCAACCTTAATCAAGGAGAATAACCAAACCTCAATTCCTGATTGGATAAAGGGAAGTTCAAGAATGTGGGCATTGGGTCAGATAGACGATGATACATATCTAATGTTCATTCAATATCTCATCTCTAATGGTATAATGAAGATTTAGGATGCAATCTGTGCTGGTTTTCTTGCAAATAATCCTGCAATGAAGATTATTACTCCAAGAATTCCAATAAGACTTCCCACGAATTCTACTGTATCTTTAAGATTAGATTGCGTCGGTGCCAAGAATATTGCAATTAAGGCGCCAACTATAATCATAGGAATTCCGACGCCTGAAGAAATTGTCTTTGAACTCATTCTTGTAAGTTCTAGAAAAAATCTATATTAATTTTATGAAAATTTTTAACATTCGTTATTATTGTGATTTTACCTAATTATTTCCTGATTTAGAATGATTTTTGTGACTCCCCTTGTCGGGATTATTACTCTTATGTGAGTCATTTACTCCTGAATGTGTATTTCCGGGGATTACTTGTGATTCCCCCTTGTTTGTGTTTGTTTTAGTAAAATTAGAATTCTTTGTTGATTCTGTTTTAACTGGAATGTTGCCTGGTCCATTAACTGATGGAGTTATTTTTTGCGTTTGATTATCTATCGGTAAATTTTTTACTGGATTATTTATCACTGTATTTACTGATTGATTTATTGTCTGATTTACATTTTGATAAGATTCTAATCTTTTTATAACTTTCAAAGCTTCGTCGACATTTCCCTCTGAAACTAGCTTCTTGAGCTGTGTAATCATTTCTTTTGGTGTTTCTCCTCCATTTATTGTGGAGTTTGTGGAGTTTGCATTAGTTAGAGAGTCATTTTGCGGAGTTACTGGCATAACATTTTGGGATGAATTAGCTGCTTCGATTTTGTTCAATCGTTCAAATTGTTTGACTGTGAAATCTTTAGCTCTATCAGTTGTTTTTTGTTTTGCAACTTCCACAAGAGAATTGTGTGCATCAACCAGAAAATGATTTGCCGCATCAATTGATTTTGAGGCATCAGCAATATTACTAACATTAAGATCGTTATTTGCTTGCTGAATTATTTGATCAAATTGTGTAAAGTTGATATCTACGTGATTTGTTATAGCAATTGACCTTAGTGTCTCTCCAATTTTATCGATTCTGACAATTTCACTTTGCAATTGTATAACGTCTGCTCGTTGTAGATCGTTTGACGTTGTCATATTAAGGGAGCTTATGTCATCATTTGTTTGTTTGAATAGCTTCATTGCAAAAAGAAAGTGCTGTCTTGCGGAGGTAATATTTTGTTGATTTACTGCTTTAGCCAAGGCATCGGTTTCATCAGAGCCTTGTTTAAAGAGTTGAGAGATCTCGATAGGAACACTGTTAATTTGTGATATGTTTACGCTCAAGTTATCCCTTGCTTGTGAAGCTATCCGCAGTAAAGTATCTAGCTGAGAATCAGCATAGGATTCATGTATACCGTTTAAGATAAAAGTTCCAACCAAGGATACAATAATAATTGCTGAGATCTTAGTTACTTCTATCTTCATTTCTCATCCTCCTTAATTTCTCTAAGTCTAATGAGGTTTTGTTGATCAACTTTTTGTATTTCAACAATTCCCTCTCTTTCTAGTCGCTTTACTGCTCGCCAGGTAGTTGTGCGTGGCATCAAAAATTTCTTTCGTAGCTCGCTTTCGTATACTTGACCTCCCTTTTCGGATATAAATTTCACAATATCTTTGTCATCTTGTCTTAATTCTGGTTTAATTCTGTAGATGGTCTCCTCGTCCGGTGGAGAATAATTATTTTTTGGTGACTCGTTTACGATCACCATTTTACTAGATCCAGATTTCTTTTTCATAATTATAAGTCCGACTGCTCCTGCTGCTGCAATACCAATGCCGATCATGACCGGCAAAGACAAAATGCTATTATCAGATGTATTCTTTGGAACAGAAAGTGCATCTTGTTGTTCTTGGAAAGCCAAATTCTTTGCTTCATTAGCAAGGGATTCTGCATCAGAAAACTTTCCCGCATTAAAATCGGATTTAGCTTCTTCCAACTTTTGCAAGGCTAGTGGGGTTTTAACACCAGTTGAGTTAACGGTATTAATAAAATCCTGGGCTTTTTGGATTGCTAATGAAGCAGTATGACTAGTGCCTAATACTCCAAATACATAACTTATGTCTGCAACTCCATTTGGTAATGAGATAAGAGATTGATTATCAGAGATTTGCATGTCCAAGGGAGAAAGGCTCATTCCCACAATGACTGTATTTTGTGGAAGAAGTATGGAGTAATCAATAGGTGAATCTACGTGAAATGTCCAAGTCTTTCCAACCTTTGAGATTAGATCTGGAGTATCATAATCTGTCTTAATTGTTGAGGCCCCAAGTGTTTCAACAATAATATTACTTCCGTTTATCTTGCTTGAAAGCAATGTTCCATTCTCATCTTGTACTACAAGATTATCTATACTACTACCATAAAGATGAAAGGTAAAATCAGGTGATTGAGGATCAACATCTGTTTGATAAGAAACATGTGTAGTACCGTCTGCATAAATAGTGAAATCGAGATTTTTGGTAGTACTTAGACCAGATTGGACAAAGGATGAAAGTGTAATTACCATAAAGCAGACGGCTAGTACTGGAGCTCTTACCATAGTTGAGAGGATACTAGTAATCCTTACAAAAATCATTCCTTCGGGTGATCTCTCCGGTATACAAACCGACTGATACTGTGGGATCATTTCTAATACCTTAGATTTAGACCCTGCATAACACCTTGGAATCTTTGGAATTCTTGGAAGAATCTTATACCTTTCTCTGTAATCCTAAATAGTCTATTTCTTTCTGCTTTCATAGATTCTACCAAACCTGCATCTATCAGTTTCTGACACTTTTCAAGAACGGCATAGTGCGAAAGATTTGCCCTTCTTGATATCGCAGACACGATGACTCCTTGAATTCCGCCATCCATGGTGACACCAAGTATATCGGCTATGATGCCCATTTCAGACCTGTATTGTTGTTTTGACATGACTTCTTATGCAATCGATGTTTTAAGAGGGACATCATGAAATCTCATAGCGGAACACATAGCGGAACAGCTGTTCCACATTCAGAAATTGCTATATTATAATAATTTACGAAGCGGGGGAATGAATACTAAGTACAGATTTTATAGGGCAATTTATGAAAGGAAACCGGAAGGAGGTGCAACGGTGAGCTTTAACGATGGAGGTTTTGGAGAAAGTCCAAGCCAAGGATATAGAGGAAACAGAGGCTATGGAGGAGGTAGAAGATTTGGAGGAGGCCGAAGATTTGATGATAATAGACCAAAGCCAGTCGAAACTGGTAAGGAATACGAGGTATCTATTACTGAAATCAGTAGGAAAGGAGACGGTATCGCAAGAGTTGAAGGCTTTGTTATATTCGTCAAAGGCGGACAGGTAGGCCAAAACGTAAAAGTAAAGATTACACAAGTAGGAGGACGCTTTGCTACTGCCGATTTAGTAGGCGAAGGAACCCCCCAGCAAGCAACAGAATAAATCTGTGCCTACTGGACAAATCCATTTTCTTTAATTTTTTATAAATTTGCTGTTTTTTTCTTGATCGATTCTATAACCTCAAGTTTTCTTTTAATGTCCATTTTTGGTTCCATGGTCACATAAACAGTCTTGTATTTTGGATAGATTACGATCTGGGTAATCTTTTGACGTTCTATATGCACGTAATTTACTGATCCAAGACTCTTGTCAAACTGTCTTCTAATTTTTCTTCTTATGGCCACCTGCTTACAGAAATGTTCTTCCTCTTTTTGGGATTTTAGAGAGGTCTTGCCTTCCTTCATTATGGCTTCGGAAATGTTTCCCTTTAGGTCTATTATGGCAGCAAATCTCATCATCGGATCCAACTCTATTATGTTCTCTACTATTGGCAAAAGGTCTTTTTTATGGTTGGTCTTTTTCAAGCGACGCAAAGTAGGGTTTCTATTCTCTAAATATATCTTGGTTCCAATCCAATTTGATCGTCATTTCGATCTATACCGTGTTTGAATTCAGATGTGTCATAGTTGCCATTTTCTATTAACTTTTTATATATTACCAATAACTGTACTCATAAGCGATATGTTTGATAGATTCAAAAAGAAAAAGGATGAATCTATAACTGAATCTTCTGGAAATAACACGGAATTAGATACAAAGAACTTTCAATATGAGCCCATTGAAGATGAATCGAGAGAAGCATCGAATGGGGTCATTGAAGCCTCCAGAACTAAATCACCTGAACAAGTAAAAATACCTGAACATATTCAACATATCAGTATGGAAAGTTCGTCAGAAGATATAGGAATAAGGGCTTTGATGGACAAGAGAACAAAGCTTGAGGAAGCAATCGATTATGTGGGTCTAATGATAAAGAATCTTAAAGATAAACGAACAAATCTAGAAAAGAACATTGAGGATGAATCTGTCGATATAAAGAATCTAAAAGAAAAACTTGTAAAAGTTGGTCAATACATAGACGAGGAAAGACAGGGAATCAAGACACTACAGCAAAAAAGGAGCGAAGTAGAAAGAGAAGCTGACGATGTTGCTAATTTAGTAAACAATCTTCGAGAAAAATTAATGAATATAGATCAAATAGTAAATGAGGAAGGTGGCAAGATAGCCAAATTTAAGGAAACACGTCCAAAAACAGAATCATCATTAACCTAAAAGGTAAAACTCTCTTTTAGCATAGAGCCCAAGTTTTCCTTTAGATCTTCCTCAGAGAATAAAGAACCAAGGTCCCTGATTAAGACTTCTGAGGCAAGGCATTGATTCTTGGAATATTGATAATAACAATTGAGTTTTTCTTGATATGTTTTTGCACTGTAATATGTGGTCCAGAAATTTTCTGTAGAATGCTGAACGGAGAATAAAAATTTTCGAATCATTGGTTCTACCTTCGGGGACGGATTGTCTTTTACCAACCCAATTAATATTTGCTCTAGCTTACTTTCTAAGTTTGATTCATAAATTAATTGGTAAATATCAACATCTTTTTTCATGATAGAATTTAGTCACCGTATCATAAAAGGTTTCAGAAAGTAACTTGAACTAACATGAGATAATGAGGCAATTTATTTTTTGAAATCCCAAATTTGGAACTGAAAAATAATCCTTAAATAATTTGGACACGTACTGTTGTCCCTGTCAAAGGGTCATTCCCTCAGACAGAAAAATCATGTAGAGTATGCGTGTAGAGAAGTAAACCTTCCTATGTGAATCCAAGGGGAGACCCCTGGAGAAAAGGACAATGGTCCTTTCGTTCATGTAGTGCTTTAGGCATCAACGCAGTGCGTGTAATACACGCCTCTGCATGATTGAATTTTTCCAGCCATAACAAAAATAGACAAAATTATAGATATAATTCGAATGTATCATACAATAATGTGACTTCTATGATTATCTAAAACGATGCAACTCTCCAAGCGATGGATGTGGTATTTGTTACCAGCTCAAGTAACAGCTCAGGGATTAAACACTGTAATTCCATTATATGTTTTATTTCTTGGCGGTGGGATTAGTGAAGTAGCAATAATATCTTCCCTCCAGAACGGATCAATTGCTGTTGGCTCTATTTTTTGGGGCAAGATAATCGACAAATTTCATAGTAGAAGAACTATACTTGTTCTTTCATTCTTTTTTGTTCTACTTTGCAGTATTAGTATCTATTTTACTAATTCGATCAATATACTCTATGCAATAGCCCCACTATTAGGATTCTTCATGGTTGCAAGAAATCCAGTTACTCAACTTCTAGTAATGGAATCAATTCAGAAGAATCTCTGGAGCTGGATGTTTGCTCGTACCTCCGTTATTGGTGCATTAGGCATGCTAGTTGCGATGGCTATAGGAACTGTCGGTAGTCTGTACTTTACTGTAAAGCCCTATTTTCTTATTTGTACTTTGTCGAGTGGTGTAGCTATGGTTATGAGCATTCTAGTAAGAGAAAGCGGTTTTCATCTAGAACGGTCTAGCATTGCTCATTCATTACATGGTCTGAGGTATGCTATGAGTCATTTACATTTTGATTTTCCAAAAATTCCAGAATTATATGACTTTAAACACATAATCACAATATTTAGGGGAAAGATAAGTAATGAAATAGGAATTTTCTACCTAGGCAGTTTCTTTTTTTATTTTGGAAGCAACATGTATTTTACTGCATGGACTCCATTCTTAAAAGCACATAGTTTTTCAAACTCGGCAGTATTTCTCAATTATTTGATTCAGACTGCAACCATGTTATTGGTTTTTTTTGTTGCACCCAAAATTACATCTAGAATAGGGGACGAAAGATCAACTATCTTAGCACACATTCCACGAATTTTAGCAGTATCAATTCCTGCATTTGTCATACCATTGATGACTGGAACTTTAGGAGTTCCACTGGCAATCATATCATCTTGTCTTATGGTTGTGGCATTTTCAATTTTTACCACTTCAAGTTCTGTAATATTTTTTAAGAGTATTCCACAGGGTTTTGAAGGAAAATATCTTGGAGTGAACAGTGCGGTTACTGGCATTGGCATTTTTGCCGGCTCTCTAGCAACAGGAGCGCTAACAAAATCTTTTGGATATATGATACTCTTTATTTCCGCCTCTGTAATACTAGTTTTTTCACTAGTCTTATTCCAAGCATTTTTTCGATATAGGTTATCGCACTCGAAGGTCTAGATATATCTGGCCGAAGATTGACCTGCTGGCATAGAGGGCAGCTTATCATTTACAGCGGCTTCCGCAACTGCAGCAGCCTCCTGAAGAATCTTTTCTGATTCTTCAGATGTTGCTTCTGAATCGATTCCGAAATCGCCGTTATGGAAGGTGTCTGTCATAAGACCACTTAACATCTCCGTCATTCCGGTCAATTCACGGTCTGCTTCAGGCATGAACTTGATCAGAGAAGATCTTAGGTTCTTCATCAGGCCTATTGTTGGCATGATAGTAACGACAGTATCTCCCAAGTCATGGAACGTGCTTAGTCTTAGCTCTATCTGTTCAAGAGCAATCCTGGCATTTCCCAATAATTTTGTTACTTTTCTAACTTCTCCTAATTCTCTTGATAAAACCTTACTTGTAGTAATATCATGTTGTTGAGTAGCAACTACAATTCTTTTGAATAATTTTTCATCTCTTTGTTTTAACTTTGTTATCATTCCATCGAGTTTAGCAATCTGAGTTTGAAGCCTCTTTACAGCATTCTCCATCCTTGGTTTCAGAGGACCTTTTGGTCTTAAAGCATCATTAAATCTCTCACCAATACTTGGTGTTTGTGGTTTTTGCCAATTCTTGGTAAACGTTGTCATAGACAAGACTAAAAAAATTCATTATTAATTTCAGGTGTGAAATGTGCTTCACTGTATGCAAAATTTAGCTCACAAAACTTTCTTCGACTAAATCATAAATTCATTGAATTTGGATAAAAAATCAAAAATTCGTGGATAACCACAATTGGATACATCCTACGCTTAACCCGCCACACAAAGATTATTGCATTACATGAATTGCAATATTTCTCTGTGGATGGATTTTCCTTATGTGAATAGCCAGTGCGTTGCTTGACGTCTGGATTTCACAACAATGTGGACATTTTTCCATTTTATTTGATGGCGATCATTCAAAGCTAATGTATATAAGGTTTTGTTTCAGAACAGCATTACTGAAAAATCTAGTAAATTTTTGTAAAACAATTTTTCTCAATTTTCAAAATTAAGATATTGTTGCTTTCTTTCATTTAATTTCCAAAAATGAAAATGAGAGAAATTATTGAAATTCATTTATCAAAGATTCATTTTTTTAAAATAAAATTTCTTTAATAATTGCTAAAAATAAGCTGTTACTTTTATTCAAAGATCTCGTTCCACTAATAATTATAAAATTTTAGGATAATATTTGAATAATATTTATAATTTAAGGACTGTTATAATAAATATTAGCAAAACTACTTATAGTTAAACCTTTTTATCTTCGTTTTTCGAAATTCTTATAAGATATCATGACTCGCGAATCTTTTGGTTCTGGTGGACGTTGTCCTCGTTGCGGAAAAGGTCCTATGGTAACAGATAGTACAACAGGTGAGATGTTTTGCGGTGGTTGTGGATTTGTCCTAACCGAACGTGTTGAGGAATCTGGGCCAGAATGGAGATCATTTTCAAAAGAGGAACATGAAGATCGAAGTAGAACTGGAACTCCAACTTCACTTGCAATGCATGACATGGGACTTGCAACAATAATTGGTCCTGCAGATAAAGATGCATCAGGAAAACCACTTTCTGC
>CAZIHN010000006.1:0-35066 GCA_964538845.1 uncultured Nitrosopumilaceae archaeon
AGATTGCTAGAGGTACAGCTTCCTTTTCTGTGGGAAGTCTTCGCTTCATTAAACCTATACCTGGGTTCATGATAAATTCACTTTAAAGTAGGATAATAAACATTTCATGAAATTACATTATCAATAGATTTTAGCTTAAAATTAGGAAAGGTAAAGAACAAAAATTCTTCAACAAAATTCTATATATTTACCTCACAAGCCGGTTCCAGTATGAAGATCTTGTCAATTCTTCACAGGCCATTTTCAAAGCGAAATAGTTTATTATTCATAATTTCAAACTTGACAGTCCTAGGCACTTTTGTTGTACTAATGGGCGGAATATGGGATTCTGCGTCACATGCTCTAAGAGTACCTGAGAATTTCTGGACCATTCAACATATTTCTATCTATATTGGTGTTTCAATAATTGCATCCTCTGCAATCCTTGGTACTATAGTATCTATAAAAAATAAGAAATTTTCAAGACCAATTATAATAATACTAGTTGGTGCAATAATGCAACTTGGAGGAGGCTTTGTCGATTATAATTTTAATGAAATATAATGCATTGATGGATTTGTAACTCCTTAACATCTCAGTATCGAATCAGGTCTATTCCTAAGTGCTCTAGGTGGATTTTTGATAATTTCGAAATTCAATTACAGATATACTAGAACAATTGGTACAATTTCTATCATTACCGTTTTCTTTTCTGGGGTCTGGATATGTTTCAATTTGTCATTACTAGTTGGTGGAACACTGTTTTGCATTCCTGTTTATGAGCTATTTTCATCAGGCTGTGCAATAATGTAGTTTTTTAGTTTTCGATATCCTGAAAAAATCAGAAAACTTGTTCCCAAAATCATTAATAGGATAGGTAAGATAACTTTATCAAATTTTGTGTCGCCTATAGTCATAGATACTTGGACTGGAATATCAGAAAGATTAGATAATTCTAGAGTTACTTGGTCACTATGTTCAAAATGAAAATAATTTATTGTGGCTTTATTGGTTATCTTCTTTATATCAAGGAGGTTTCCAGATGAATCGAGGACTTTGACTAGAATATTATTTTGATAATTGTTCGATGTTATAAAATAAAAACCGAGTCCTTTTCCCTCAAGCTTGATAGATACTGAACCTGAATCAGATATTCCCAAGGTAATATTTTTGGTTTCTTTGGAAGATATTTCAAAAATATATCCACTCACAATCAAACCTAATGTAAATAATATTATCCCAATGCCAAATGGAAATATCTTAAATTTCATATTTTTTGTATCCTTTCAGCGCTATCTATATTTATTATCAAGGGCCCGGAGGGATTCGAACCCTCGACCTGGTGGTCCGAAGCCACCCGCACTATCCTGGCTATGCAACGGGTCCAATCAAGTAAGAATTTAACGAGGCTATAATGGTTAGGCCGAGATTAGTAAGAAACAATGTGTTAATCTTCTGTATCTCAAATTTTATGATGTTGTTGAAGCAAGAGAAAATTTTGTTGCCATAATGATCAAAGACTTTGCTGTTTTTAGGAATATTTAACAACGATGAAACCAATTTCTGATGTTTCATACTATACATTTAAAACAAATTGGGCATCATTATATGGGAATGAGAAAGCATAACCTGCAAAACCATCAGTTTGATTTCTGTAGATGTGTCACTTCAGAAAATATGCTGAAATCCATCACTGTTCTATCATCGAATTATTAGAATTGGTGATGATATGTTAGAAATTCAAGATAATCTCAGAATTAGCGTAATAATTCCAGCATATAATGAAGAATCAAGAATAGAGCAAGTCATTTTTGCTGTCCGTGATCTAATGGAAATTGACGAGATAATTGTAGTCGATGATGGATCAACTGATCGGACAAGAGATGTTGCAAAAAGATCTGGAGTTAGAGTAGTTAGTGTAGGTAAGAATAGAGGTAAAGGATGCGCAATGAAATTAGGTGCGTCTAGAGCGACCGGAGATATTTTGATATTTCTAGATGCAGACCAAAAAAATATCGAGTCAAAAAAGATTAAAGTTTTAATCGATCCTTTTAAGAAAAATTTTGACTTTGTCAAAACTAGATTTGATAGAAACTCGGGAAGAGTCACTCTTCTAACTGCCAAACCTCTTTTAGAACATTTTTTCCCTGAAATAGCAAAAAAGTTTGATCAACCTCTGAGTGGACAAATAGCGATTAAAAAAGACATTTTTGACAAAATCACTTTGGAAAATGATTATGGAGTAGACATTGGCATTTTAATTGATGTAGTAGAAATGGGTGCAAAGACCTGTGAAGTTTATTTTGGATATCTGGAACATAATGAAAAAGCACTAGAGAATTTGGACTTGATGGCAAGACAGGTAACAAGGGTAATTTTAGACAGAGCTTCAAAGTACAAGAAAACTGAGAGCCTGGTTAATCCCATCCAGCCATAAAATTTGTGATATATGTGTTCTATTATTGGTTTAATTGACAAGTATGGTCAGAATATATCAGACCTGTTGGTGAGGATGATACAACTTACCTCTCATAGAGGACCTGATGGATGTGGAATCTATGTTGATGGAATAATAAAAAAAACAAATGATCTTGAAGAACTCAAGATAAAAAATGATAAAGTAAAATATATTCACAGAAAAGTTGCACAAAACCTTGGCGTCCCATCAAACCTTGCATGGCGAAAAAAACAAGCTGCACAACATGGATCAGATGTGCACAATAATCTTCTTACCATACTTGAAGATGGTCAAGATGATGAAATCCAATCTTCTATTCATACGATGGAGAATCTTGGTAGTGCGTACAGATACAACAATGATACTTATAAACAAAATGAAGCTGTACAAAGTGTTCTAAATAATATAGGGGAAAAATTAAAGCTATATCCAAGAATGAGTTGTGTATCATGAGTCCTAGGAAATTGATTGCGTTTGACATGGATGGTACACTTTTAGAAGGTCGTTTGATATCTTTTCTTGCAGAAAAATTTGATTTCAATGATAACCTTAATCGAATTCAACATGATTCCAAGCTTTTAGGATATCAGCGGAGTCAACAAATTGCCAGTCTCCTAAAAGATATTCATGAGACTGAAATTATTAAAGTGATAGACGGAATAGGAGTTATTCAAAATTGGCGTGTGACAATAAAAGAATTAAAGAATCATAATCATGTTTTGGGCATAATAAGTGACAGCTATACTTTGGCTTGCGACTATCTTGCAAAAAAGATGGGTTTAGATTTTGTCGTGGCCAATACTCTAGTCTCAGACAAGGAAGTGTTAACAGGAGAAATATCAATGCCTATTGGGTGGGAGAAAATTGATTGTAAATGCAAGCAGTCAGTTTGCAAGAGATATCATTTGGAAAGAATTTCTGAGAGGTTTGAAATTCCACTTTCAAATACTGTAGCAGTAGGCGATTCCATCTCTGATTTGTGCATGATTGAGCATGCAGGTCTAGGAATTGCACTAAAAACTAGCGATGCTTTACTTGAAGAAAAATCTGATGCAGTAATAGAAGTTCAAGATTTGCGAAAAATATTGCCATTTGTTCTTAACGATAGTACAAGATTGAAGCGTTTTTAAAAAAAATTAACAAAAATTACCTTTAAAAAGGATGCTAAAATCCCTGCCTCACAATATTTTAACAGGTCTAAATACTGATTAGGTAATTGAAAATATCTCAAAGAGTGGCAGGTGTAGAATATGCTATTCGTGATATTGCTCTTGAGGCAAGAAAACTTCAGAAGGAGGGTATGCAAATAACCTATCTTAACATAGGTGATCCTCTTCAATATGGTTTTCAACCTCCTGAAAATGTTAAGGAGGAGCTAATTAGAGCAATCAAAAAAGGTGAGAATTATTATGCAGCATCGGAAGGTTTGCCCGGATTACGTCAAGCCATATCTAAAAAAGAAGCTGCAAAAGGACTGAGGGTTTCAGATGAGGACATACTTGTTACAAATGGTGTTTCAGAAGGACTTGAAATGATTATGGCCTCCATAATTGAGACAGGTGATGAGGTACTTATTCCAGGTCCATATTACCCTCCTTATGCGTCTTATGTCAGACTATTTGGAGGAAAACCAATAGAATTTTCTGTGGACTTGAATAATTCAACGCCAGATCTTGATGATATAAAATCAAAAATCACCAACAAGACCATAGCTATATGTCTTATCAGTCCTAACAATCCTACAGGTGCAGTATTTACCGAAAAATCCTTGAAATCTTTGATTGACTTGGCAAATGAACATGATTTGTACATTATTTGTGACGAAATATATGATCAGATTGTCTTTGACGACAAATTCACCGGCATAGGTAGAGTGAGTACAGATTCTCCAGTAATTCTGTTGAATGGATTCTCTAAAGTCCATTTAATGTCGGGTTGGAGGATAGGTTACATATCTTTTAATCAATCAAAGAGACTTGAATCTCTGAGAGAAAATGTTCCAAAGTTAGCAAGGGTCAGAATTGCTACAAATTTACCAATACAATACGCAGCATTGGAATCACTTAATGGTCCTCAAGATTACATTGCAAAATTTGTTTCAGAACTGAAGAAAAGGAGGGATTATACCATCAAAAGATTAAATGGTATGAATGGAATAAGCTGTTCAAATCCAAAAGGTGCTTTCTACGCATTTCCGAAAATAGAAAATAACAAGTATAAAACTGATAAAGAATTTGTATTGCAATTATTGAAATCAACCGGTGTTTTAACAGTTCATGGATCAGGATTTGGAACCAAGTATGGAACAGGACACTTTAGGATGGTTTTCTTGCCAGAAATACCCATATTAGAGAAGGCTTTGGACAAGATAGAAAAATTTGCCTTCTAATATTTCCAATTGACTATCTTCTTGGGTTTTATTTCAATAATGCAATCAGTCTGATCAAGTAACTGTTGAGCTGATTTGTTTCTTAAATTCTTAAAATATCTAAGTAGAATTTTCTTGGCCAAAGATTGTACGTAAGTATCTTTTAAAATTAATTTACCAATACCTGTTCCCATCACTCCCTTTATTGGCGAGTTTATTCCAATGTCAATGCAAAATGATATCTTTGAATTATTCATGATATTTCTTGCTTTTTTTGTCTTTGTGTTTGTTCCTACGTATAACTTTCCATTTTTGTACATGTACCAAACAGGCGCTATGTGTGGGGTTCCTGATGAATCTATGGTAGCAATTCTCAAAATCTTTTGTGATTTTATAAACAAGTCACTATTCAATAGTTTCTCCTCTTAATCCTAAAATGATAAGAAATATGCCAATTCCACACATTGCAGTTGATATCTTTTCACTTGTTATGTCTGATGACGTAAAAAAATCGATCATGAAATCTGGTCCCCAGATAAGCAGATCTCTTACAAGCGCTATAGCTGCGACAACTATAAACAGTATTCCCATTGCTGTAAACCAATTCTTTCTTCTAACTGTTCTCAAGTAATTATTGTAATTGTAATAACTAAATTATCTTTATGCCCGGATTCCTTAACTTGTTCTTCATCATAGCATTTAGTAGTATTGGGGTTGCTGTCTCAGCCAGATACGATAGAGAACCTGGTCCTAATAATATCGGTCTTAGATTTTTTATCTCTTTTACCAAATTAGATACTACATTAACAGCATCATCACTGTCTCCACACACGAAAATGTCTGAATCTAATACTAGTTTAGGATCGATGAGCTTTTTTTCTGAGATGGTGTGAAATGCTGATACTAGTCTTGACTTATTCTTTAGATATTTTTGTACTAATTCAAACGCTGATGGTTTCTTGTCCTTAAAAGAAATGAATTCAAATCCTGCATCAGTTTTGGTCAAAGGCACGATTGGTGATATTACTATACACTGATCTTTTACATTTTTAAGTATCTGAGAACAAATAGAATCTATATTTTCATACGGAATAGAGAGAACCAAAACATCACTATCTTTTGCGACTGATATGTTATCTTCTCCTATTATCTTTCCCTTGATATTACCATAAGTTGTTTTTGCAAGTTCAGAGTATTCTGCTGCTGATTGCTTGGCCTTGGAATCTTCTCTTGAACCAATAATTACTTCATAATTCTCGCACCACCTTAATGCAAAACCCTTACCCATGCCACCTGTTCCACCAATTATTCCAATCTTCATGAAATGAAGCTTCGGTAATCTTATTATTATCTTTATTCAATAATCGCAGTCGCTATTGCCTTTTTTACTTTTTTTAAGACATGGTCAGGCCAAGAATAATATAGAAAAGATTCTCGCAGGACGTACTAGTGGGTATCCTCTTACAACTACGGGAATCAAGCAAGCTAAAGAGATAGGGGATTTTCTTGCACCATTTGATATTAAAAAAATATACTGTAGTCCTATAGAAAGGGCAGAGCATACTGCTAAAATAGTAGCAAGGAAGATTGACCTAAGCTATGAAGTGGATGAGCGATTAACTGAAATAGATATGGGCAAGCTATCAGGCAGGAAATATAGCGAAGTTTTCTCAGAACATGGAAATGTTTTCTTAAAATTCTACCAAGGTCATTCCATCGAAACACATGGCATAGAGACTTTTGAAAATGTCAAAAAGAGAATTCTAGATATGGTTAGCTTTTGTTCTAAAAAGCACGACAGTGAAAACGTTTTACTTGTTACACATATGGATCCAATTAAATCGATCATAGCTACCATCCTCCAACCAAAACCTGAATCATTATACGAGTTAATAATAAGAAATGCATCTCTGACTATACTCAGAACAGAACAATCTATCCTCTCAATGGTTTCAATAAACTCTATGTTTCCATCTAGATATCCTCAAGAATGAAAATTCTTTGCATCTAATTATTGTGAAATTTTTAGCAGAACCAATATCTATAGGTAACCAACATCCCAAATAGGTTGAAACTACTAGTAACTATTTTTCTCCTTATTGTGGTTCTGAGCAGCTTCTTGCCAGAGTCCTATGCCTTGGAATTATCCACCGATAGGCAGGTTTACGAATCAGGTCAGCCACTCTTGGTTTATGGAACTGCTCAAGCCAACGAAACCTTGATTGTAAGACTCTTTGCACCAGATGGAACCATTTTACAATTCAATCAAATTTCTGCAGACAGCAGTGGCGATTACAGTAACATACTGATTAGATGGCCCAATGCAACCACCAATTATGCATATGGAACGTATACTGTTGAAGCAATTGGTACAGGTGAACAGGGAATATCCAAGAAAGAAGATGTTAAATTTTCATCTTCATCAACTTTGGAACAAATCCCTATTCAAAGAATGCTCAACATTGTAGTGTTTGCTCCACAGACTGCTGCAGTGAATCAAACGTTTAGAATATTTGTTCAAGTTACTAGTGATGGCAAATTGATTGGAGGAACCCCCTCAAAACTATTAGGCACATCACATGTTCATCTTCCAACTGGCAACGTGACACTGCTTACAAATTCCATAAACACACTTCATGAGGGACTCTATTACGTTGATTATACTCCAACTCAAGAGGGGACATATGTTTTCCACATGGTCGCCTATGATCAGGGCACAATTGCTCATGGTTCTGCAGCAACTCAAGTTCTTAAACAGAACATTGAAGGCATTTCTAATCAGATACTGAAATTAAACACAGTATTGGACTCGACTTCGAAAGAACTTGACAAGCTAAAATCGGAGATTCAAGGCTTTGGAGACGTATTGAACAGCGGACAACAATCAATTTCTCAGGCAAATCAAAACTTGAACAGGAGTGTGACTTCAATGTCTTTATCTGTTACTAATATGGAAGAAGCTTCAGGCCAATTAAACTCGTTATTTTTCCCAGTTGTAGCCTTGATTGCAATAATTATTGCATTACAAATAACAATTCTTGCGCGGCGAAGATAGATTAAATGGTAAAGAAATCTAAAATTATCTCGAGCATTTTCCTGGTTTGTCTCTTAATCCTTTCTTTTTTTCCAAAACCATCAATGGGATATTTTGATGTAGATCTTGCTAAAAAGCAAGAAATTAATCCAGAACAAGTTACTGGCCTCATAAACTTCGATCAAGTCCAAAATGAAAATCCTCTTAAAAGATACCTTGTTTTCGGATCAGGTCAAGCTTCAAATCTTTTACAAAAAGCTCATAATGTGATTTATGGAATAGATTCTAAAAAAGGATCTTTTGTTGTTGGGCTTTTTGATCAAAATGAGATCTCGAGTTTGAAATTGAATGGATATGATGCGATTGAAGATATGCCCTTGGAATTTGATTCACAAACACCAACACAGCCAGTAGATGAAGTTTCTCGAGTTGACAAGATTCTTGGTTCTTATTCGGTTTTACGTGAATATGGCTACAACGGCAACGGCATCAAGATAGGAATAGTGGATACTGGAACAGATTTTTCAAACCCTGACATGAAAGATTCAGTGGCGCGTGACAAGTTTCTTAACCCTTTGATGGTTGATGCGGATGGTCAGGGTATTGTAATAACCAATTCAACATTTGTCGCAAATATTAATGAAAAAGGAGTAATTCAAAACTTTTCAAAGCCAATTCCAAAAAATGTTACATCCGTAGTATACCTTAATTCGCAAGGAGTATTTCTCAGTTTGAGTAAAGGAGGCAAGGGTACATTCATCCAAGCCTACAATTCAAATTATCCAAAAGGTGGGACTACGACCATAAATGGCACAGTCTCAAATGATTACAAAATAGGAAGCAACTCAAAACAGTTTATTGTTTCAAAGAGTGGCATCTATCATTTTGGTATGATATATGAAAGCATTTCACAGGGCCAGTTTTCTAGATTAGAACTAGTGCCTGTTCTTGTTGTCGACGCTAATATCCCAGGTTCTTATGATACCATTATTCCAGACATGTCGGATTCATGGAAGGATTTTAATAAATTTGATAGTTCGGTTACACCAAAATATGATTTTGACTTTACAGATGAAAGTCCAATTATGCTTGGCGGAGGTAATGAAAATCTTGTATATGATTCTAATCATGATGGAATTCCTGATTATAGCGCTGGAACAGTAGGAGCACAGGTACTGGATGTTTATGGAGTGATAGCCAAACCATCTTTACAAGACAAGAAAATAGGTGCTGTCAATGGTACACTTCTTCCTGCTATGGATCCCAAGGGAAATTTCTTTGGAGTGATGTTTGATTTTGAGGGTCATGGGACTGCAGCAGCTGCCTCAATTGTTTCTGCTGGAAAACAAAAATACGATATCTATAGCAATTCCACTCAATATAGGATAAAAGGTGTAGCACCTGGTGCAAAAATAGTTCCAATAAAGGCTCTCTGGCTAGGAGATGCTATTTATGGTTGGCTCTGGGCTGCAGGGTTTAATCAAGAAAATAACAAATGGAAATTTAGTGGAAACACAAATGTCGACATTATATCAAATAGTTGGGGAATATCCACATTTCCTGTACTCCAGTCAGTCCCAGGACTTGATATACAATCTCTTTTGTTAAGCATGCTAAATGTTCCTCATTCACTTGAAGCAAATTATCCTGGAATATTGGTAGTTAGCAGTGCTGGAAATGCTGGACCGGGATATGGAACAATGGGCATCCCTGATGCCGCACCATATGGGATAACTGTTGGAGCTGTAACTGACCAAGTTTTTGTAGGCTATGGTCCTTTCAAGTTTCCAAGATTTGGTAATGATACTGCTCATTATGGAGAGATATCAGGCTTTTCTAGTAAGGGACCATCTTTGATAGGAGACCCCAAGCCTGATCTAATGGCAGTAGGAGAATACAGCTATACTCCTATATCAGTTACAAAATTTAGTAAGAACAGTACAAGTTTTGGATTATTTGGAGGTACAAGCTTGTCTTCTCCGTTAGTTGCAGGCTCTGCTGCAGTTCTAATGCAAAGTCTAAAGGATAAGGATATTCCGTACGACCCTTTCACGGTAAAAAATATTCTAATGTCAACTGCAACTGATCTAAAAAACGATCCCTTTACACAAGGAACAGGTTTAGTTAATGTAACTAGGGCAGTAGATTTTGCTTTAGGTAAATCGGATTCTTTTATTGTATTCAATAATGCATCATATGCTAATACAAAAAAAATACTAGATTCTTCGTTTAGAGCGATGAATTCATCATTTATTGGTCTTGACAATGCTCAACTTCCAAATTCATCTTTACCAGAAACTTCTTGGTTTGGTGGAAGATTGTTTCCTGGAGACAGAACATCTGCTACATTCACGATTGTAAATCCTACCAATAGTACAATTGACGTACAAGTTGATGGTCAGAAATTAGATTTGATAAAAAGTGACATATTCAATGGTACAACCCAGCCACGATTGCTCGATCCAATCATAAACAAATCAGGTGTTTACAGTCCAAATTTTATTCCATTGGCGGAAATAAAGAACCATAATGGATTTGCATCTTTCTTTGAAAAAACAAATCCAATCCCAAATGATGCTTCATTGTTAGTGCTGGATTTGGCCTTTCCTTTCTCGCAATTCATGAATTCATCTGCAAAAACATATGCTGACGACTTGAAGATTTCATCAGTATATCTTTATGATTGGAATACCAAAAATGATACGTCCAGCCCTAACTACAAAAATCTATCTTTGGTAAACCGGGGAGGCAGTTGGGGAACAACACAAGAACTCAGGGTTTCTGATCCTGCTTCAAAGATACAACACATTCCCCTAGTGGGCGTCTATCCCGTACCTACAAGATTTTCATATTGGACAGGAGATACCAGACAGAATTCAACTTCATTAAACTATACCATATCTGCAAACTATTACAAGAAAACATCATGGAACGAATTATGGTTTGATTCCAAGGAAATACAGATTCCACCTTATGGTTCAGCAAATGTGTTATCAACATTAATTGTTCCTCCTGACAAAAATCCAGGATTATATCAGGGATTTATAACATTTAAAGAAAAAACGCATACAGTTAGTGTTCCTATATCATATGCTGTAATCAAAAAGCTCCAGGCAAAAGATTTACCAACTGTAATAGTGGGACAAACAGGCGATGCTCTCTTTGGAAATGGTTACATTGGAGGAGGATTTGACATGTCAAATAGATACAATGCTGGAGACTGGAGAGAATATTATTTTGATGTCAATGACAAAACAATAAACTCTATTGCAATGAATATATCTTGGAAAGATCCGAATACAAATCTCTCCGTATTTGTAGTAGATCCTCAGGGAAGAATTGTGCAGACTAACTTCCCACCAGGTGTTCTTGGACAATTTCAAGGTTGGCCAAGCGGAGATTGGCTTGGTCCAAGTGCTTCTTTTAGCGAGGGTGGAGGCTTTTTCCCTGTCAAAAATAAAGATCCAGTTTCAACAGTATTGTATGCTCCAATAAACCAGACTGGAGTTTACTCTGTTCTCATCCACGCACCATTGTTTGGAGGAGAATCAATTTCAGAACCTGTGACAATTACAACAAAGTTTTCCACCATTTTGCCAGAAGAGTCTCCTCCCGAAATAATTTTGGATGTTCCACTTTTCATCAACCATACTCATCCTATTATGCCTACTATCATAGGAGAAAATATCCAAGATGAAAAATATTATCTTGATGACAAAAAACCACAAGAAATGTCACAGGGCAATCTTGTTGAAGATATGAACAACCTTTTAGAGGGAGAACATAACATCAGGTTTGTTGTAACAGATACCGTGGGGCATCTAGTATCAAATGATTTCAAATTTATTCTTGACAATACTCCTCCAATTATCATCGTAAAATCTCCTACAAATGATTCTACAGTATCAGGAATTGTTAATATCGATCTTGATGTTAGCGAGTCAAATCCTGCCCAAAAAGATTGGCTAATTGTTAAGACACCTACAAAAACAATACATGACACCAAAAATATACAATTTGACACCAAAGGCCTAACTAATGGGCAGTATGAAATCGAAGTCATAGCAAATGACAGGGCAGGAAACTTGGCCCACTGTAATATCATGATAAAAATAGATAATAGTCCAAACTCGCTAAATATTCAAAATAATATCGATCAGAATTTTATTACTCTAGTCGTAATTTTAGTAGGAATTGGAATAGCCTCAATTATTACAATTTTTACTTTCAAAAAATTTAAAATTTCAAAGATAACCTAGACAAGGTTTATATGCAAATTTTCAAGAACGAAGCTTTGGATGTCTGAGCAGCAAGATCCCAGAGCTGGACCTATCTCACGACGTGATTTCCTTAAATTACTTGGAGCAGCAGGTGTTGCTTTGACATTTACGCCCTTTGTTCCTTGGGGTAAATTCATGCCCAATCCCTCAAATAATGCTCTTCAAAAAGCTAAAGTGATTCTGCCAGATAGCAGTCAAGCAAATGTCAATTCTTTTCCAACAAATTCTTCCGAAGTTATTACTTATCCTACCACAGGAGATACTGTTCTTGATCAAGAGGCATTTAAAAAATGGCAGTTTATTAGGTTGCCACCAGAACTTGGGGGTGACAAAAAAGATGTCAGCGCATTTCGCGTTTATAGTATGGTTTGTTTACATTTATGGTGTCTTTGGAAATACTGGCCTCAAGACGGAAGAAAAAGGGGAGAATGTCCATGTCATGGAAGCATGTACAATCCTTTGACTGGTAAGGCATTTGCTGGCCCTGCATCTCTTCAAGCTCCCCCTTCAAATGTTTTGGCAACTCTTTATCTTGAAGCTGATTCTGATGGTGGCCTCTGGATAAAACCAGCAGTGTGGAGTACAAGCGAGAATGGAATAATAGGATATGGTCGTTTCCTTAAAACGTAGAAACGGTCTAGTAGATTTCTTCTACTGGATTTGGGACGGTGTTGAAAGAACAGTATTCATTGGGACAAAATTCTCTTTTCCGGCAAGATTCGTAAGTCCATTTGGATTTCTGGGAATGTTGACATTTGTCACTTTTATAATTCTTGGAATCACTGGAGCCCTTTTGATGTTCTACTATGAACCAATTTTAGACAGGGCGTGGGACAGTGTTGCCAAGATTAACAATGTAGTTCCATACGGATTTGCTATACGAAATATTCATTATCATGCATCAAACGCAATGGTTCTGCTTGCTGTGCTTCACATGTATTATCAATATTTCAGTGGAAGATACAAGATTCGAAATGAGGTCATTTGGGTAACAGGAGTTGTATTAGGGACAGTAACAATATTGGAAGCATTTACTGGATATGATATAATATTTAGTGAACGTGCTGAACTTGCAATTAGTATAGCAGCTTCGCTTACAAATTCGATGCCAATAGTTGGACCGACGATTCGAGATGCAATGTTTGGTTCTGGATTTGCAGATTTTATTCTTAGGTTCTACACGTTGCACGTATTTGTATTGCCAATTGTAATGTTAGGATTGATGGCAGTTCACATGCCAAGATTCCTAGTCTTTGATGTTCCAATGGTTATGGCAATAGGTGGTGCAATTTTGCTTACAGGAGGTGTCTTCCCAGTAGATTTGGGTTCCAAATTCCAGCCTACAGTTCCGCCTGGAATTACAGTACCTGAATGGTATCTAACAGGAATCTATGCATTCCTTAGGACTCAATATGACAAGTATGTTACAGGTGTTTTGTGGCCTGGCATATTTATCGTAGCGCTAGCTATGACGCCATTCATTGATAGGTACAAGAAATTCTCTTGGAAAGATAGACCATTAGTGACTGCATTTGGTATTACAGGAATTACCCAGGTTATGGTTACAACATACTGGGGATTTTATATTACGCCAGACATTACAAAACCATTGGTAGCAAGACTGGTAATAGATCCAATATTTTTCTACATTACCATGTTGTTACTAGTTCCAATTGGCTTTGGATTCTCATACATGATGATATTACTTGCAAAAGAATCTGAGAGAAAAGCAAAATTGGCTGCTTCAAAGGGTCCTCACAAAGTAGCACACATTAATTTCTCTGGCAAGTGGTTAAACTGGCTAATTGTAGCTCTCTTGTTATTCCAAGTTTACTTGAATATTGCAGCTTATAATGCAGCCTTGGCAGGAATGAAAAACTTTGCACTATTCCTAACAGGATTGATACTCATGGTGTTTGCTGGAATGTTCCATCTTTACAGACAGGCATTAAATGAAGCAAAGAAAGCGCCGGTTACACCGCCACCAGCAGCAACAGAAGCTCCATCACTTCCAGAGAAAACTGCATCCTAGAAATTCAATTAATTTCGTATAGCTTTATAAGACAAAAAAAAAGATAAGGCAATAGTTGAGTCTTCCATCCTCTAGTCATGCGTATGGAATCGGATTAATTGCTGTCATAATAGGTGCGGCAGTAGGAGTATCATATTATCAACTCTACTTTATACCCGAGTTTAATGCAAAGCCAATAATCCCTGATAAAATTGCAAAACCCACTGATTCTCTTACTATAACCATAGTGCCTGGTGCTGAAAATCCTTCACAAGATCAAAACTTTGTTCCAAAGAAGGACACTGCCCAACTTGGCATTAATAACAAAATTATTTGGAAAAATACTAGTGATTCGGCATCACATACAGTTACTCCTGATAAACCATTCAAAGATCTCTACAGTGGAGATTTTGGTTCTCCAGGAGTAATAAAACCGGGAGCAACCTATGAGTTTGTCTTTACTCAAGAGGCAGTAATTGAATATCACTGTGAACCTCACCCTTGGATGAAGGGAGAGATAACAATAGTTCATGGTGCAACTACATCCTAAACGAAAATAAATCAGGGCATTAACTTGGCAAATATAATGTCACTTTCTATCTCCTTATGTTCTTGAATTATTGATGCTCTAAATTTAATTTCATAAGACTCCTTTGGGTCAAATTCAATTGTAGCAGTAAATTCCACTGTATTTTGTGGCATCTCGCTTTTGCTAATGAATAATCTTGAAAGATTCTGTGATATTGGTTTGTTATTAAATGACTTGTAAATGATTAGATGATTTGAATCAAGAATTTGTGTATTTACGACAACTCCGTCATATCTTCCAGAATAATTTACCTTAATGTTTCCCTTGATAATTTCATGGGGTCTAAAAGTCATGTTATCTAATTTTAGTTCAATATCTTTCAATATGATATGCCTCTAAAGCGAAGATAATTAAATTGTTAATGATACATATCAAAAGATTGTACTAGATTATGACACACCTAATGTCTTAATCTTCAAATAAAATCATATTTTATGGAACCAGATGTAAATCGGGACCCTTTTTGGCTTAAGCCAAATTTGTTTATTAGGATTGTTGGTTTGTATCTTCTAGTATCAAAGGCAATTGTAATCCTACTTCTAATAGATATTTATCAAATGTGGAATTCAAATGTATATTCAAAATCAGGTCTAGTTGAAACCTATCTGATTCCTGTAATTGGTGTATTGTTAGTCTGGTCTGTGTTATCAATAATAGGTTCAATCAAATTATTTCTATTACACAAGAACGGGTTTTGGATATCGTTTGGAGCAGTAATTTTGACACTAATTGTTTTTCCTTCATCATATGCAATGTATCTCAATTTTGCAAATAATTTCTCAACATCGCTCATTAATACCCAGGCAAATTATGCGATATCATCGCTTACCATTGGTGCTGATATAACTATGATTCCTTTGTTGATTGTTGCCCGTAACCGTGTGAAATGGAAATCTGGGCCCAGCCTCTCTTATAATAAATTAATAAAATAGGCATAATTGATTTGTCACTATTTTAATAAGAGAAACACTATGATCGTATATTGTCAGTCAAATGTGCTGATTGTCTTTGTACTTACAAAGACTGTAGCAATCAAACTTTGGATGATTGTAAGATCTGTATCAAAGATGATTGTTGTTGTTTAGAGATTCATTTAAAAAAATCAAACACCATAGTTAGATTTTTCTCTAATGTGAAAAACATGTATGCTTCTGCTTTAGGTATTGAGATCCTCTGTATTTTGTCAGCTCAGATAGGTCAGAATGGAGGTTTCTTTTTGTTTGGTTTCAAGACTCCAATTGCAATTACAATGTCTTATATTTTGGGATATGGTCTTGCAGGTTTTACCACTTTTGCAACAATACTTGGCAGATATAATTTGGAGCACGTAATGGGTGGTTGTTGTTCTGTTTTAGAGCATGAAAGTAAAGGGTTCATGCCAAATCTTAGTAGAACTTTCAAAAACTTTGTTGTAGGAATTGGAAGAATCCATTTGATACACAAAAAATCAAACTTTAGACAGATTCTAAAAACAAGTCTTTACCTCTTGATTACAGGAGAGAGTTTGTGTATTTTAACTGCAGAAACTGTAAACCTAGCATTCTTTAGACATGCGCTTTGGTTATCAATTCCATTATCCTTGTTAGTTGGTGCTTTTGCTATAACAGCACTAGAATCTTTTAGAAAAACTAGAGCAACGGTTAATTTTCAAAATTAATGATCTAGATATCAATCAACTAGACGCTTTAATCCAAGTGAGGCAAGAAAGATCATTATAGCTGTAGAAATTACTAGAGCAAATATATCAAACGCAAATGTGGTATAGTTACCTGTCAAGAGCATTGTCCTCAAAGCTCCAACTACATAGGTCAGAGGATTGCCTAAGGAGATTACTTGAAGCCACTTGGGCATTAGAGCAATGGGGTAAATGGCACTGCTTGCAAAAAATAATGGCATTGTAATTGCCTGACCTATACCCATCATTCTCTCACGTGTTTTCAAAAACGATGCTAGAGTCATAGAGAGACATGTAAAACACATTGCAAATAATACTATAACAAAGAATGTACCTGCAATATCTAAAGCATCAAATCTTAGATTTACACCTAGTACAATAGCTAGTCCAAAGATCATTATGGCCTGAAAGATGCCTCGAAAACCTGCAGCAAGCGCCTTGCCAAGAACAATTGTAGATCGTGGAGAGGGAGTTGAGAGCAACTTGGTCAAAAGTCCGATATCTTTTTCCCAAACTATTGTAATGCCATAAAATATTGCAATAAACTGGACAGACTGGGCAAGTATGCCTGGTGTTATAAAATCCAGATAAGGAATACCAGTTGGAGCAAATCCTCTTATCCCGTTGAAAACCTCGCCAAACACTAGTAACCACAAAGCTGGCTGGATTATTCTTGTCCATAATTCAGACGAGTCATGTCGTATCTTGCGAACTTCAATCTCGGCAACTGTTAGTATGCTTGTTGCATATCTTCTAGCATTCATCCTGAACGTCTCCTGTATGTTCGCCTTGCCAGGCGAGCATCCCTGTGTGTTTCAGTGTTTTCTACGTCAAGTCTTGCTTTTGAATATTTTATAAAAACATCACCCAGTGTTATTTTGTTCAGAGAGACAGAATCAACGTATAGTCTTGCATCCCTAAAAATTTCTAGAATTCTTGGAATTACTTTTTCCCCATCTTTTGTCAATACCTTAACAACATTTCCGTCTCTACTATCTATTACACCAAGTTCAGTTGGTAAAAATGGCAATGCTTGTCCAGCCGAAGATTGTAATAGGGTTATGGTTAGTGTTTCCTTTCCAACAGATTCCTTTAGCTCTACAGGGGAACCAATAACAGCAATTTTTCCTGTACTCATTATTGCAATTCTATTACACAGTTCGTCAGCTTCAGCCATGTCATGTGTTGTAATAAATATCGTAGTACCAAATTCTTCATTTAGCTGCCTTAGGTATTTCCACATCTGCATTTTTGAAGATGGATCAAGCCCAATGCTTGGCTCATCTAAAATAAGCATCTTTGGCTGATTTACAAGAGCTTGTGCAACCTCTAGTCTTCTCATCATGCCTCCTGAAAATCTTTTGACAAGATCATCTGCCCTATCGGATAATCCCATGTATTCTAGTGCAAATCTTATTTTCTTGTCTCTCTCATTTTTCTTTATAAAAAAAAGTTTGGCAAAAATGAGCAAATTCTCATAAGCCGTCAAGTCTGCATCAACTGAGATTGATTGTGGGATGTAGCCTATCATCTGCCTGACTTGGTCTGAAGAGGTGGAGACACTTGATTCAAATACTTTGATCGTCCCGGCGGTTGGTGTAGTAAGACCCGTAATCATCCTAATTGCAGTTGTTTTGCCAGCTCCATTGGGACCAAGAAGGCCAAAGATCTCTCCTTCATTTACCGTAAAGCTGATATCATCTACTGCCCTGTTTTTTTTGTTAAATATTTTTGTAAGATTGCTTGTCTCTATTGCATTCAATCAAATATACTTGGTTGAAATTGATAAAATAATGGTATCGTAAGAGATTGCTTTAGGTAAACTCAAATTTCGTGAGGGAAAATTTAAGACAATTGTACTAGTATTGATATAAAATGACTCAAAATGAAGCAAAATCCAAGAAGCGTGATCCCTTTCTTAATCGATTAGATAACTGCAAGTTACTAAATGTCATGGAAAAGATTTACAAAAAGGAGTTTGGTCTTTCGGCCAAAAAATATCTTGTAACTGTACCACCACGATCAGAGGCAAATCATATGCTGCAAATACTAGAATCTGCACCACCTTCGATAACTGCAATGTTTCAGAGAAGACTAGATGGAATTAACAAAAAGAAACTAAAAAAAGAAAAACATCCAGTATGGACTCCAACAATTCCAGTTCCTGCAATAAAGGGAAAGAGTCCCAATTATTTGATAGAAGAAGGAAGTAGAACCGGAGGATTTCATGCAAATTTTCCAAAGGATGGAGGTGCAGGAAGATTGCTTTATGTAACAATGAAGCCTAGTGAGTTTCTCAATTATGCATTTTTTGGTGAATCTTTGGAGAAAAGATCTGAAGATAACGTAAAGACTACGGAACTTAGCGTCAAACACAAGCAAAAAAGAATTAAAAAAAGCAAGCCTTTGGATTCGCCATTTCTAAAGCTAGATTTGGAAAAATGCCAATTTGTGTATCATGATGGAAGACACAGGGCTGTTGCAGCAGATGAACTGGGTGTCAAAGAGATTCCAGTCTTTATTGAGCATGATGTGCCAGCAAATGCAGAACAGTTAAAATGTCTTAGGAAAAGGGAACTGTGGAAAAAGGAAGCCCAAAGCTCTCCAAATTTGAATCACTTTGGAGAAGTATGAATATCAATTCTATTAATTCAAGCTCAATGCAAATTTAAGACAGATGCAAGATTATGATGGGTGTTGGCTGAAAATGATGACAAGTCGCGCAAGGATAGGCTAACAACAGATTACGGGGCCTTGTTAAGAGAGAGTGCGATTTTAACCACTTTCTCGGTCTTTTTGTTTGGATTTTTGTTAAATATTTCGATTAATTCTCCAACTAGCTTCGATATGATTGACAAGACAATCATTTTGATAGCTTTATTTTCCATAACAATATCTGCTGTTCTTTTTATAATGCCAGTAATTTACCATCACATCGAATACCCTTATCTTGATCTTGACAAATTCAGGGAAAGAGCACACAGATTCATATTATTTGGTCTGATTCCTGCTATGATTACTTTATTTTTGGGCTTGCAAATTGCCACTAGATCTTTATTGGGAAATTTCATTGTCTCATTTTTGCTTGGGATAATTCCTTTTGTATTGATCTATGTATTCTACAGGTTACGAAAGTGAAATATGATGAAAAAATCTTTGATAGATGTAAATAAAACAGATTAAGCGGGCCCGAAGGGCTTCGATCCCTTGACCACTGGATTAGAAGTCCAGCACTCTATCCATGCTGAGCTACAGGCCCACTCAGTATCTGGAAATTTGTAAACCATATTAAAGGTATTTTACAACTGGTTTTGCCCATTTATTTTCTAATTTTTTAACATTGAAAGACATTGCAGTTCAAATGAACGAAAACATTATTTCTTATTTAGGTATAATTGAATTTTTTCTGGAACAGAAGGATTTCCAAATTCAGATGAATATACGGAATAAATTTTTATTATCTGACCATGTTTGATTGGGTATTGAGAAACTTGTTTTATTATTTTTCTATAATCATCACTGAGTGAAATTAGCTCTTCTGCCAGCTTATCGACAACAAGTATGTGAGAGTCATCTCCAAGATCCATAACTCGACGAGCTAAAACTAGCCCAGGACCCCATACATTTTTGTTATTGTTTATGTCGTTTAGTATGAAGACTGACCCTGAATTGAGACCTATTCTAACTCCAATCCTGTCTTCCTCAGATTTATTTTTATT
This sequence comes from uncultured Nitrosopumilaceae archaeon, assembly GCA_964538845.1. Taxonomy (GTDB): domain Archaea; phylum Thermoproteota; class Nitrososphaeria; order Nitrososphaerales; family Nitrosopumilaceae; genus Nitrosotalea. Next base: position 20,114 of record CAZIHN010000006.1, read on the forward strand.
GTGTTCTTTGAGTTTCTGATGAAGTTGTATACTCAGCTGTAATGGCAATTCTGGATTTAATAGAAAGGCAATTACCATTCCATCTCCTGTTGGTAAGATGATTCTTTTCTTCTTGGAAATAATAAATGCCTCACAAGATCCGATTAATTGATTCAGAACTTCTATTTTCTGCATCTGTCTTTTTATGGAAAGCAATGGATCAGATAATCCAACAATATCAATAAAGAAAAAATTGGCATTGAGCACATCTGGCAAACCCAAATCGGAAATATTATGTCCGTAAATGTTGGCAAGTTTTCTATAGGTATCTTTGCATTTTTCGCTATCAAACACAAGATCGGAATCAATAATTGGTTTGTCCAATATAGCTTTTCCGCATAAAGCACAGATAGAGTTTAACAAGAAATTATCTCCAAGTGTTAAACTTTGATTTGATCGTCTTCAGCTAGACGATTTATTTTCTCAGAAAATGGATGATTAGGATGATTTAGTATAGTAAGAAACTCTTTTCTGCTAAACTGAATGTCGCAATAACATGGGATAGCAGAGATGACATCCATTCCTACAAGTTTAGAAATTCTATTGTTAGCATCTGATTCTTGTTGCATCAAAACATTAGAAACTGAATCAGATTCTTCTTTAGACAGGCTTAGTGTGTTAGTAGGCATACAAAAGCCCGCCACTCTATTTAGAACCAAGTAAGATTTTGCTCCAAATTTGGCAAGTGAGCCGTATATGTCATCTGCCATTTTCTTTGTACCATCAATGTCCAAATCTCCCATCTTTAGTGTAAGAAACAAAATATCAGCTATAGCAAGAGCATTGATTGACCAATATCTAATTCCAGGACTGGTATCAAACAGAATATAATCAACCTCATAGTCTGAAATTAGTCTCTCCCGCAAAAGTATGAATTTTCTAAGCAATTGCATTTTTGAAATCTCTTCTTTCCCTCCTTCAATTTTGTAGATTTCTTCTTTTTTCGGATTGGAAAACCCTACCCAGAGTTTTCCCTTTTTCTCGTTGATTAAATGGGATAGGTCTAGAGCTAGATCGCCCACATCTGCCGTATCTATCAAAAAGTCATTTATCCATTTTTTTGGTTCCTTGTTAAAATAAGCTTGTATACTAGGAGCTGAAACATCTAGATCTAACAAAAACACACGATATCCCTTTTTTGCAAGAGATACAGCCAAATTACACGCAAGTGTTGTCTTTCCAGTGCCTCCTTTGTATGAATGAAATGCTATGCATTTTGTCATAATAGTGGATATCTCCTTATAGTATAATTAAGAATTTCTTGACCTGACTTGTAATCTGAAATAAAAGAAATATTATTACACATTCAAACTACTTCCATACAAGCTTTTGAATTTTTTAAAAAACAATAGACAATCTTGAGAATCAAATGCATATTTGATATCATCAATGACCTCAAAAATGATTTTTTGTGGTAGAATAATTTTTCCACACATGACACATCTAATCTCAGATCCTTCAGGCATTTTTTACTTTCATCTAAGAAACATTAGAATCGATTTGTAAAAAAATCTTAGTATTTCAGTGGAATTATTCTTTAATCTTTAATGCACCAGATGGACATGCATTTACTGTTCTTCGTATTTGTTCTTCTGGTGCTCCTGTGGGAATTATAACAAATTTTCCATCTCTGACTTGAAATACAGAAGGCAAACTTTTCACACAATTCGCAGAGTACGTGCATATCTTTTCATCCCATGTTATTTTGAGCATTAGATATCGTTACCAGCTTAAAATATAAAGATTAATCATTATCATTTTTTGTTTCTGTATTTTTCCACTGTTTTTGATATACCTCGTCGTTCCATTTTAGCCCCTTGAATGCTTGAAAATAAGCTTGTTTTATCTCATTTTGCTTATCAAGCTCTGACTGGATCCAAAGTCTTTCAAACATTGATGCACATGATGAGACAGTAGAATTAGTATTAGAAAACACTGCAGAACCGGCAGATTGGTTAAATTCATTTTTTGTATCATCGGTAATTTCAATCGAAAGGGAAACTGTTTGATCTACAATTAATGTAATAATGCTGGTCTGGAGTGGTTTTCGTATATACTGCGTATGAATCTGGTTTCTTTTCTCTTTTAGATTTTTTTCAGTAATCTCTTTTTTTATATCATCATCTCCAGGAACTAAAAGTCTTACATTTACACCACGAGTCACAGCTTCCTTTAGAGCATGCAAGATTCCTTCATTTTCTGCCCTGTAGAAGGAATTTGCAGTAGAATAAAGTACAAGTATTTCGTAAATTGCAGAATTCAATAAATTTAAGAAAACTTTTTTTGTCTCTTGAGGATCATTAATTGTTTCTAAAAACTCTTTATCTAGTCCAAGTTCAATTTCATTAATTCTTTCTTTTGCAGGAATAGCTTTATTCCAAAGATTGTCAAATAGATATTGTTGCAATTCTATAAACGATTTTACACTAACATGAACAAGCTTGTCATCAGGTTTTCCATTTAGTATGTTTCCTACATATTCATTTTGATCAGATATTCCAAAATTACCCTTTACTGCATCAATGTGTCTAAGATCAAAATATCGCATCATTGTTTTACAATATGTTACATTTTCCTTAGTGATTTCGGTTATTAATCTGAGTTTTATTCCCTTGTACTTTAGTTGGGCAATCATGTTCCATAAAAGCTCGTTATTTATCTGGGCAAGGGGACCAGCTTTGTCAAAACAAAAGTCCAGTTTTTCATTGCTTTGCGAAATTATTTGGTTTAACGATTCTTCAGAATCAGTCTTGTTTTTAGTTTCTAATTCTTTTGAATCTAATCCCTCGGGGGAAGACACAACATTCTAAGGAAAGTCTTGGATATAAAGCAGGTCATATGATTTGTGAAAAATCTGAATTTTAGAAAATTATTTTATTTTATGAAGTGGGCATACTTACTTGTCTATTGAGAGGAGTTGCCATTGTTATTTCTACAATCCACTCACATTTGATACCCACTTTGCTGTGATGATCTTCAACCATTTCCTTGCTAGGTGCACTCAGCAGACAGAAACATAGGCCTGTTTCCTTATTATAAAATAAATTAACATGCTCTACCCCAAATTCGTCTCGCGGTGAATGGCATAATTCTTTTAGATTTTCTTCCGTGAATGGGACTTTGTGAGCATCTAAAAATACTTTCATAATTTAGAAATGTTTTGTTAATTTATAAGATTATTGTAGATTGACATTGATTAGTATCGATGGTTTCGTTCAAATCCCAAATTTATACAAATTCTATCTTGATCTTATCGATATAATGGGTTTATAATACAAGATAAAATTTGTAAAAAGAAAAATATTTTTCAAATTTTAAATTATCCGATAAATTTGATAAGTATCAGGCAATGACATAATTGATGATAAATGAAGAAGACACGCAGACAAAAAACTTGAGGTTGAATAAATTTAGAAAACCAAATTGCTAAGCCATAGAGGAAGCTCTGAAGTCGTCTGAAGTGAGACAAAGGTTGAACGAATTCAGATTATTCGGATATTTCTTTTGCTTCATATCGTCAAGATCTAAATTAGTTAATAAGAATTAGCGAAGAAAATTGTTTTAGCAAAAATTACAACCAATTTTTTTTGTTCAGGTCCCTTTCCATCTTGAAGAGAAATTGTTGCGAGTACCCTGCATAGGGACCAAAATATTCTTCAATGTTATAATGAAGGCTCTCGTATTGTTTTTCTGTCAATGGTTTTTCTGAAATTTTGTCAAAAACGTTTTGATAATACTTTGACAAAATTCTTTGCACCCACCTGTCGATAGGAAATGCCTCCATCTTGTCAAGAGAAAATAATAAAATACATTCTGCCACCTTGTTGCCTATTCCGTCAATTTCTTTTAGAGACTCCATTGCAGTATTATAATCAGTTTTTTTAAGCCAATCAAAATCTATATCTCTTGAATGAACAGCTTCTGACGCCTTTTTGACATATTTTGCTCGAAATCCCAATCCGCAGTCCAAGAGTTCTTTGATACTGGCTTTTGCGAGTCTCTCCGCACTAGGAAATACATTCAAGCTATGTCCATCAAAATCTACTTTGTTACCAAATTTGTTACATATTTTTACTAATGCAGATTTGATATTTTGAATAGATGAATTCGATGAGCAGATAAACGAGATATAACACTGGAAAGGATCTTGTCTTATTAGTCGTAGTCCAGGAGATTTTTTCACTGCCTTCTTGACAGTCTCATCTTTGCTAATGTTTGCCAAAATTTTCTCCAGGTTGTCATCTTCTCGTAAGAAATTACCAACATTATGTGATGAGGATCTTGCACTAAACGGAGTATCTCGTAGAACAATGATATTGGGACCATCTATGCCTACCCATTGGTCTTCGACTTTCCTCCAAAGGAAGACTTGGCCGCTGTTAATTGTACTATCTATGTTAATTATTCTAGCTTTCTGCATATTAGACTGAAATTATTTCACCAGCATCTGGCGCATAAGCGTCAAACCCAAATTTCTCGTGAATCTCGGCTGCAAATTTTGTACAGGATTCATTATCTCCATGAACTGTGAGAACTTTGGGATTGCCCTTAAGTTTCTTCAATAATTCAAAGAGGCCAGTTCTGTCAGCATGGCCAGAAAATTCGAATTGTCTCACTTCTGCCTCTGCCTTAAGCTCCTTTCCTCTTGTTACTACTCGACCAGTTTCCAAGAGTTTTCTTCCCGGAGTTCCCTCTCCCTGGTATGAAACCAAGGCAATACCGTTCTTTTTATCTAATGCCAAGTTTTGCAAATAAAAGACAGCTGATCCGCCTACGAGCATTCCAGCAGGTGAAATTATTACTGCTGGCTCGTCCAAAACATCTCTTCTTTGACTCTCACCCCTGACCCATACTGCTTGGTGGACAGAATCTGCAAAAACTTGGGGATCGCGTAAATAATCTGGATGTCTTAGCATAATCTCATTTACTTTGACTGCCATGCCATCCATTACCACTTTATGCTTGAATTTTGCATTTTTGAGTACACATGCAATCTCCTGAGATCTTTCGACAGAAAATGCAGGAACAAAGAGTGAACCCTTTCTGTCCAATACATCATAGGCAAATTCTATGAACTTTTCCTCTGATTCTTTTCTTGGCAATTGATCGCTTTGCGAATACGTGCTTTCTGTTATTACCAAATCAACCTCTCCAAAATCAAGATCAGCTTCTCTTAGCATTCTTGACCCTCTTGGATTGATATCTGCAGTGTAAAACAATCTCTTTTTTTCAGCCTCTACCAATACCGAGGCTCCGCCCAAAACATGTCCTGATTCTAATAGCTGAAATGATGCATTTCCACGTTCTACTTTCTCTCTGTACTTTAGCTCCCTTGAATGCATCATCATCTTGGAAACACTCGAGAGATCATATGGTAGACGGTGTTGATTTTTTTCTAGTCTTACCATATCTTCAATTAATAATCTGGAGAGATCGAAAGTGGGTGGGGTAGCATACACATCCGTACTGCCGTTGACAAAGAGCGAGGGCATGTTGCCTGAATGGTCAAGATGGGCATGGGTAATGATAGCGGCATTGATTTCATGGGGACTTACTTCAATTGGGTATAACGGTTCGTTTCCCAATTCCACACCATAGTCTAAGAGAAATTTTACACCATCACAGTTTATCTGAAACGCTGATCGCCCTACTTCTTTTGCAGCACCTAAAACTCTAACTTGCAAGATTCAAAATTTTTTCTGAGCCCCTTTAAACCTTTACCAGAATAAAGTCAGATCCATTGTATCCTCGGTATAATCTACAAAAGACTTAATTATCTGAATAAAAATTGATCCGAGTATGGGTAGAACCTTTGATCAATGGTGGGGCACAATCCCAAAAGACCTTCGAGATAAAGTACGAAGAGGCGACGAGGGAAACAAACCATTATTGAATCAAATAAACTGGATTTGGGTACACAATATGATGAATCAAAAAGGAGATCTAAATCCTTCATCGGCAGAATTGCTAGACTGGGTAACATCAGGCCAGATCGAGGCAATGCGCCAATCAAAGAAGTAAAAATATCATTTATACTTTCTTTTTGTTTTTTTAAATTTATTATTTTTAAATAATTTCTATAACGGAGTTATGGATTTTGCAGATGGTTTAAATAGCAAACGATGAATGATTAAAATCAGAATGCCAATAGCAATCATTCCAGACATAGATGAGCAGAGATGTATAGGCTGTGCGCTTTGCGTAGAGATCTGTACTTCTCTTGGTCCAGACGTACTTCGTGTCAAGCCCGTAGAGGGTTGGAAGAGAGGTAAAGCATTTGTCTTTTATCCAGAAAGATGCATCTCAGACGGTGCATGTATAGGAGTTTGCCCAACAAAAGCAATCTTTTGGATGAGACCAATGACTTACACACCTGGTCAACCAGTACCTCTACACAAGAACGGTATATTCGTAAAAGGCTGGGCAGAAGACGCCGCACTATAAACGCGGAAATCTTTTCATTTTTTATTATTTTTAAATTTAAAAAATTTTATTTTTCGTTTTTGATGAATAGCTTTTTCTCGCAGGAACTTTGTGTCAGAAGCAAAAACATTCTTAAATTTATTTTTCTTCAAAAATATAGTCCATGTCTTGGCAAATTCTGTGAACTCGCTATGATCATTATCAATTTTAGATGAAACATAATGAGCTGCAGGAAACATGTCTGACAATTCCAAAGGAATTATACCAAGAAAAGGATTATACTGACAGAATTGTACATTTTCAATCCTAGTCTTAAACTTCTTTTTGAGAACATTGTATTCATGTGATAGGTAAAATGGTCTTGTTCCTCCATCCTCTACTATTACAAGATTATCTTTTTTTGTCTTGAATCGACGAACCATCTGGTGAAATCTGGCTACCTCAGGTCTGAATTGATCCTCGGGGGTAAAAAGAAAGACAGCATTTTCCTTAAACCGGGGCGTCCTTTCTATAAAAAATGAGCTATTATCAACAAAAGTAGGAAGACTTTCAAACAACTTGGGGTGAGAACGGGCTTTTTTTAAGACATATTCCCACAATCTGCCCTCTGCAATTGCTTCCTTGACTCTATCTACCTCAGCCTTGATTGAATACAGATTATGAAGTGCTATTTTGTTGATTCGTTCCTCTTTATCTAGTGACAATATCTCACGAGGCTTGAATTTGGAACAGACTTCACAATTGCATGAAAAATAGGATATTTCATCGAGGTGAATAGTGCCATCTTCCATGATATACCTATCATGTTTTGCATACAGCATGTAGGAAGCAGAATCAAATGTATCACAACCAAGAGCTACTGCAAGAGGTATTGTAAGGGGGTGCCCAGCACCAAAAAGGTGTAAAGGAATGGAATCAGGAATCTCTTTCTTTGCAGTAATTATCATCTTTGCTAGCTGTTTGTACTCGTACAACTCCATGAATTCAACTGGACTTCCTAGTGCGAGCATTTGAAAACCAGTTTTGACAAGAGCTCTGGTAGAACTTTTTACCAAATCAGAATATTCGCTGCCCTGTATCGGACCTATCCATATCTGACCATTTTTATCACTTGAATCAAGTGTCTCTTTTGAAATCTTTAATGTGTGGTTTACATACTCGCTTGCTTTTTTTCTCGATAATCCAAGACCAGTTGGTCTGTCAAGAGGAATAGCTATATCAGTTAGAATTCCCTTTTCAAATGCTGCCATTTTTTTATAATCGACATCAATTTCGCCATATTCGAGCACTTGATATCCTCCCGAATCTGTCATTATTGCCCCGTCATAGTCTATTATTTTGTGGATTCCCTTTTGAACAGCTTCATCACCATATCGTTTTAGTGTAATATACGCATTAGTTATGACAAGATCAAAACCCATCTCGCGTAGTTTTTTTGCTGGAATTGACTGTCGTATTGGATGAATGACTGGAACATATGCAGGAGTTTCTACTTTGCCATGATTTGTATGCAAAATTCCAATTCTGCCAGCAAGATCGGATTTTTTTATCTCGAACATTTTACAATTTAGTTTAGAGTGACTCTATTTGAATCTAGTATGGAAAAAATCTTCGCATATGTTGATTTTTTTGGACCAATTTCAACCAATCAACATACTCATCCTTCTTTTTTCCTCCATTGAAAATAGATTCTACTTTTTTTGCAACTGAAGGACTCCTATATTTTGTTGTATCAATTTGGAATGTTTTGTTCTTGCCAAATTCTACTATAGTATCATAATATATCACGCCTATAATTTCACTGCCTAAATTTTCTAGTGCCTTTTTCTTGGAATACCTTCTTTTCTTGTATGTCTCTATGAGGGAATAAGGACTCTTCCTCAACACTATTGCAGTCTGGACATTTCTGGGTGATACCACATAGGGAGCGAGATGACCTACTAGAATCGAAGTTCTAGATGACATTTTGTCTATTATCTTCTTTAGTTTTGTAACATTTACCTCTCCGGTTTTCTTCTCAACTATTCCCTTGGTTAATGCTATTTGGTTGATATCAATAATTTCAAGACCCAAATTCTTTGAAACTATCTTTGCTATTGTGTGCTTTCCTGTTCCTGGGTTTCCAGTTATTATTCTCAAATAGTCTCCTTATGATTTAATCACGTCTAAAATACTAATAAAAGCTACTTTTTTAATTATTTTCATGCAAATTGGATTGCTTGGAAAGACAAATGTTGGCAAATCAACTTTCTTTTCAGCAGCCACCCAGACTACAGCACAGATTGGCAATTATCCATTTACAACTATACAACCAAATTTAGGAATAGCTTATGTGAAAACCCAATGTGCTTGCAAACATTTTGGAATTAACCACAATCATCCCATGTGTATCAAAGGCACAAGATACATACCAATAAAACTAATTGATGTGGCAGGTCTTGTTCCAGGGGCCCATGAAGGCAAAGGTTTGGGAAATAAATTCCTTGACGATGCAAGACAAGCCGAAGCACTAATTCATGTTATTGATGTCTCAGGCTCTACTGATATCCAAGGTCAACCTATACCACCAGGAACCCACAATCCTCTACAAGATGTAGAATTTGTTGAAGCGGAATTTGATAGCTGGATGAAGCAGATACTAGATAAGGAATGGCAAAAACTAACTAGGGAATCTGAAAGTAAAAGTGGAAAGATTATCCAGGCAATTTCTCAGCGATTCAGTGGACTAGGAATCGAAGAATATGATGTGGAACACGTGTTACATGCTCTGAACCTTCAAACTAAAAGACCAATAAATTGGACTGGGGATGATATTTACTCATTTGTAAAAAATCTCAGAAAGAGAACAAAACCAATTGTAATTGCTGCAAACAAGGCAGATATTTGCAATGATCTCTCGATTTTAAATGAACTAAAAAAAATTCATCCCACAATTGCATGCAGTGCAGAAACTGAATTATTATTGAGAAAGGCAGCAAAGGGAGGAATAATAGAATATCTCCCAGGCGACAAGGTTTTCAAGATATTGAATGGAAATCTTAATCCTCAGCAACAAAAGGCTCTTGAATTGACAGAAAAAGTAATATCAAAATTAGATGGAACCGGGGTTCAACAAACACTCAACTTTGCATGTTTTGAACTTTTGAAACTTATTACTGTTTTTCCAGTAGAGGACGAAACAAAGCTCTCAAACAAGAACGGCGAAATCTTGCCTGATGCAAAATTATTACGACTTGGTGCAACTGCAAGAGATCTTGCGAGATCAATCCATGAAGATCTTGCCAAAGGATTTCTTTATGCGATAGATGCAAAGACAAAACAAAGAGTAGGTGCAGACCATCAACTCAAAGATGGGGATGTTTTAAAGATAGTATCTACTCTAAGCAGGGGATAAGATGCTCAGCCTAGGAATTGAAAGTACTGCTCACACATTTTCCTGCGCAGTATTAGAAAAAAAAGGAAAACAAGTTAAGATTAGGTCAGATGTGAGAAAAATCTACCATCCTCCCGAAGGTGAAGGAATTCATCCAAGAGAGGCAGCACGTCATCATGCAGAAAATTCTCCGATTATACTTTCTGAATCTCTCAAAAAGGCTAGAGTAAGAATTTCTGATATTGACATTATCTCATATGCAGCAGGTCCAGGTCTTGGACCCTGTTTGAGAATTGGTGCAGTGGTGGCAAGATCTCTTGCATCGTATTATGATATTCCAATTTATCCAGTAAACCATGCGATTGGCCATATTGAATTGGGTAAAATGTTAACTGGTGCAAAAGATCCTTTGGTATTGCTTGTTTCAGGAGGACATACAATGTTACTAGCTTTTCACTCAAAAAAATGGAGGGTTTTTGGCGAAACTTTGGACATTACCTTGGGACAATTAATTGATCAAATAGGAAGGTATGCAGGATTTGCATCACCTTGCGGAGCAAAGATAGAGGAGCTTGCATCAAAATCTACAGATTACCAATCATTGCCATATGTTGTTAAAGGAAACGATGTCTCTTTTTCAGGTCTTCTATCAGCTACAAAAAGAATAATTCCAAAAGGTCTTGAGGTTGCCTGTTTTTCCCTGCAGGAAACTGCATTTTCTATGATTGGAGAAGCAACTGAGCGAGCTTTGTCATTTACTGGGAAGAAAGAACTCTTGGTTGTAGGCGGTGTAGCTGCAAATAGAAGGCTTTCTGAAATTCTAACCAAAGTATGCAAGCGACATGACTGCAAATTTTTTGTTTCACCTAAAGAATATGCGGGAGACTGTGGGTCTCAAATCTCTTTGACTGGAATCTTGGAATCGTCAACCAAACCAGGTGCAAGAATGGAAGATACATTTGTCAAGCAATCCTGGAGACTGGATTCAATAGAAGTTAATTATTGACATATTTGGAAATAGCGTCTTTTACCTCTTTTTCCCATTTTCCAGTGTTATAAACTCCAAACTTGTATGTTTTTTCGTCCATGTCGGTCTTTATCTTGATTCTCACTTTTTTAATCAATCTGCCTTCTTTTGCAACTTCAGTAATTTGGTCAAGTTTTGCTTCAAGAACTGTATTTCCAAATTTCTTTGAAAAATCAATTATTCTTCCCTCCGTCTTGTCAAAGGCAATCCTCATGTTTGTTAATGTAAGAATTCCAGGACCCAGAGTGTCTTCTGAACAATCCTCTTGCTCTATCCTCTTTTCATTTGGTTCCACGCTATCTCCCCCTAAATTGTATATTATAATTGTATACAGTACTGAAATTGAAATTTTTCCTGATTCAATAATTGAAACTTAAATTAAGATTACTTCTCTTCCTTTTTAGTTGAAACTTATCAAAAAAGGTGCAGAGGCTGACATTTATGTCACCACCTGGAATGGTCAAAAGTGTATTTTAAAAGTCAGAAATAAAAAGGATTACAGAAACGAATCACTTGATACAAGAATTCGAACTCTTAGAACATTAAACGAAGCAAAATTAATCTCTGAAGTCAAATCATTTGGTATTGCCACACCTTTGATTTATTTTGTAGACCCAAAAAAATGCGAAATCTATCTTCAATTTATTTCTGGTAAATTAGTAAAAGATCTTTCCGAAAAAGTAATCATAAAGATCTGTTACGATATTGGAAAGATAGTGGGTATTCTCCATGAAAATGGTGTAATGCATGGCGATCTTACTACCTCGAATTTCATCTTGTCTTCAAAAGGATTAGTAACTCTGGATTTTGGGCTAGCACAAAAAACCGACAAGATTATAGATCATGCGATTGATATTCGATTGTTCAAGGAAGTTTTAAACAGCGCTCACGCACCAATTTTTAATGAGGCTCTAAAGTCGTTTCTTTCTGGATATCGCAAAGTATTGGGCAAGGAACGAACAGAAAAGGCCCTTTCCGAGGTTATGGTCATTGAGAAAAGAGGCAGATATGCAAATGTCATTTAGTCTTTTCTTTGCTAGTTCAAACAAGAACAAATTTACCGAGGCAAAAAGTATACTCACAGGATTTGGATTAAAATTGGAATTTCTAAAATGCAATCTACAAGAAATTCAAGCAGATTCTATAGAAGAAATAGCCAAAAACAAGGCTATTGAAGCATTTTACCTTTGTTCCAAGCCAGTAATAGTTGAAGATGATGGTCTTTTTATAAAATCACTACAAGATTTTCCAGGATCTTATTCATCCTATGTATTTAGTACAATTGGCAGCAAAGGTATTCTAAAATTAGTATCGTCCAACAGGGCTGCATCATTTAGATCAATTATTGCATATTGTGATAATCAAAAGAGCACCCATCTGTTTGGTTCAGAACTAAAGGGGAAAATTTCAAAAAAAGAAGTAGGAGTAGGATGGGGTTTTGATCCCATTTTTATTCCAGCTGGAAAGAGTAAGACCTTTGCTCAAATAGAGGACAAGAACAAAATATCTCACAGATTTCTGGCGTTGAAAAAATTTGCTAATTGGTATCTGCATAAGAAGAAATCCAACGACTAGTCAATCTCTTCTGGTTCTGGAGTACCACAATTCGCGACATTTCACTTTCATCCATGACCGAACATACACTGTCTTTTGCAAGCTTATTGGCAAAATCTCTTACTTCAGACAATTCTAACACATTTGAATACTCTAATCTGTTAGTAGATCTGCCAACGTGCATGTACGATTTTACTTCAATAAAATTTACGTTTGCCCGATTTATCATCTCATTGTATTGGGGAATTAATTTATCATCACAATTATAATCTCGAATCAATGTGAACCTCAATACAGACCTTGTGTCAAGTTGTTCAAGCAGACTCAGACTAGTATTCCATCTTTGCCATGCATCCTTGTATTTTGGTCGATTCACAAGATTGAATATTTCTTCATTTGGAGCGTTTGTAGATAAATACAATTGTGTTGGTAATGTATCCTCATCTCTGAGTCTCTCTAACATCTCTGGTTCTTGCCCATTAGTTACCAGGAAAATGGATTTTGTATTGGATAGATTCTTCAAGTAATGAATCAGTTCAGGTAATTGTGGGTACATCGTGGGTTCACCCGAAAGTGATATCGCATAATGACTTGGAAGTAAAGATTCATCAAGTTTTTTCCTGTCGCTTTTTGGATCTCCATAGTGGCCCATTATTAGTTTCTCGCGTTCTTCCATCAAATTGGCCATAATAATTTCAGGTGGAGCAACCTTGTCTAATGGCATTTTCATAGAACTGTAAAATTCCATTGGTCTCCAACAGTAAACACATCGATTTTCGCAAAACATTCCTGCAGGAGAAAATTCCATACATCTATGAGTTGAAATTCCATAAAACTTGTGCTTGTAACAATCGCCATTGTTCTTGAATGATTTTTTAGTCCAATGGCATAATTCCACAGTACCATGGTCTGATACTCCATACTTTGCCTTCTTTAGTTGATTTTGGATAGTAGGCTTGATCTGGATAAACTCGTTTGCAGCCTCAATTGTTTCCCCAGAACAACTCATTGATAATTACTCTCCAAGGTTTTAATTAAATCTAGGGAAGTCTATTTCCAAAAAGAGACACATGGAGCATTTTCCATTGGAACGCATAGAAATGTGCCAAAATAAAGCATGCTTACAAAGACAGCTGCCGCAGTTATTCCCATTGCAAGATACCAATTCCTGTACCACTTCATGAGTGCGAAAGTTTTTTTGTTGCTAATAAACTTACGCCTGATTTTCAATTAGGATTTTATAAAAATTGTACTAGCAAAGGATCTTGCCTCAGAAAAAATTATCGTGATGTTGTTTTATTCGCGGTCAGAATATTGCCAAACTATCTTATATTAGATATTTATAAGATCTTTTATGAAAGCTGCAAGAATTGTTAATGTAAAAGAACCTCTTGAAATTCAAACCCTTGAGACCCCAAAGCCCAAAGGAAATGAAGTTCTCATCAAGGTAGAATCAGCAGGAGTTTGTCACAGTGATATACACTTGTGGGACGGTGGATATGAGGGTCCCGGAGGACAATTCATGAAGACTACGGATAGGGGTGTAAAATACCCGTTGACACCTGGACATGAAGTGGCAGGAGAGATAGAAAGCATGGGTGAAGAAGTTGAAGGATTTACAAAGAATGAGAAGGTCCTAGTCTTTCCTTGGATAGGTGAAGGATTATGCCCTGCTTGTAGAGTGGGTGAAGAGAATCTTTGCGACAAACCAAGGTCATTGGGAGTTTACAACGATGGTGGATATGCAGAATATGTTTTGGTTCCAAGTTACAAGTATTTGGCAAAATTAGGCGATATGGACACAGATACAAGTGCAACTCTTTCTTGTTCTGCCCTTACCGCATATGGTGCTGTTAAAAATGCTAGTCTAACACCAAATGATAATGTAGTAATTGTTGGTGCTGGAGGATTGGGATTGATGGGTATCCAGCTGGCAAAGGCAGTCAGTGGAGCGAGGATAATCTCACTTGATGTAAATGATGAAAAGCTAAAGGTTGCAAAACAAAGTGGTGCAGATATTACTGTCAACTCTGGCAAAGAAGATCCTGTAAAGGCTATCATGGAATTAACTGATAATATGGGTGCTGATGCTGTGATTGATTTTGTTAATGCAACAAAAACAGTCGAGACAGATATGCAGATGCTCAGGAGAAGAGCTCGTGTTGTCCTTGTCGGTCTATTTGGTGGAGCTCTGCAGTTAAACCTTGTATCTATGCCAACACGGGCTTACAAACTGATTGGCTCGTATACAGGTTCAATGCCAGATATGATAGAACTCATATCCCTAGCAAGAAGAGGCATTATCAAACCGGTTATCTCAAATAGATTCAAACTCGACCAAGCAACTGAAGCTCTGACAATGCTAAAAACAGGAAAGATTATTGGTAGAGGAATAATCAACCCCTGAGAAAATAGCAAATTGTTGATTTGTTGATGATGCAGTTTAGTTAAGATTAATACTAGATTGAAAAGGACTTTCCTTTGTGGCCCTTGTAGTACAGTGGCGAGTATAGGGGACTGTGGATCCCCGGACAGGG
>CAZIHN010000007.1:0-34146 GCA_964538845.1 uncultured Nitrosopumilaceae archaeon
TTATACATTTTTATTTGGTTCGTATACTATCGTGGTAGCAATACTGATATCTATAGAAGCCATGGGACATCCATAAATCATTGAATTGCAAACGTTGTTACCGTCACCCACCCAAGTAAGTTTTAGTCCTTTCAATTTTTTCTTTTTTTCCTTTATGGTCATAAGATCTGCCAAAATCTGACAAGGATGAAAAGAATCAGACAATCCATTAATTACAGGAATAGTAGCGTTCTTTGCTAAGATTTCAATTTCATCATGTGAATAAACCCTAGCCATAATTATGTCAACGTATCGGGAAAGAGTTTTCGCCGTATCTTCAATTGTCTCACCTCTTCTTAATTGAAGTTCGTCTGATGTCAAGTTTAAAGCATGCCCACCAAGCTGAAACATCCCTGCTTCAAAACTAACTCTAGTGCGGGTAGATGGTTTCTGGAAGATCATTGCAAGAGTTTTATCTTTAAGATGTGGTTTGCAAATTCCCTTTTTCAAATCTTTTTTTAGTTTTCCAGCATAGTCTATGATTCCTAGTAATTCGTTTTTGCTTAGCTCATTTAATGTGAGTACATCCTTTGATGCGATTTTCATTTTTTCATCCATCCAAACATTGAACGTTTTTTCTTTGCTTTTTCATCTTGCATTGATTGCTTATCTCCATCATTTTCATCCCTGGCTTTTTCTTTAACTTTGTCATCTTGTGGTTTTGGTCTCCCATCCATAATCCATTTCTTAATCCTAGATGCAAGTTTTTTAGCTTCAATGTCGTTTTCTGGCGGGATCACTTCATAAAGATCTGAATACTTTTCTATGTCTTTAGTTGAAATTCCTGAGAATGGATCTGCATCTTCCCCCTCGATGTCTGGTTTTTTCTCTACTGTTATTTCTTGAGGATTCTTTATCTTTGAATCAGCTTTGGGTTCAAGATTCTCTATTATTTTTTGGGGTTCAAAGTTTTTTTCTAATTCAGGAATAGATTTATCATCGGGTAGGAGAATTGACTCCTCCATGTGTGTTTCTTTTTGAATAAAACTAGGATTAACTTTTCCTCCTTTTTGTTCTTCAAAGAGTGCTTGAGGTCCGAACAAACTTTCTAGAAAAGAATCTTTGACGAACGGTATAAGGTCTTTATATTCTTGACCTACACCTAGGTAAAGGATAGGCCTTGATGTCACCTTGACTATGGAAACAGCAGCTCCTCCACGTGAATCAGCGTCACTTTTTGTTAGTATTGCTCCATCAAACTTTGTATAATTATGAAATTCTCTTGCTTGGCTTACTGTGTCATTTCCTGCTAGCGAGTCCCCTACGAAGAGCTTAAGATCAGGATTGACTACTTTGTTAATCTTTGAAATTTGGTCCATTAAATTTTTGCTTGTCTGCATTCTTCCTGCAGTATCAACTAAGATACAATCTATCTTGTGAGATTTTGAGTAAAGAACTGCATCACGAGCAACGGCTGCAGGATCCGAGCCATAATTTTGTGATATAACTTTGACGTTTAATCTCTTTCCATGTTCGCTTATCTGTTCTATCGCACCTGCTCTATACGTGTCAGCAGCAGCAATAACTACTGAAAATTTGTTTTCTCGTAGTAGATTTGCAAATTTGGCTATTGTAGTAGTTTTTCCTGTTCCATTTATGCCCATAAATGAAATAATGTAAGGTTCACCTTTATCCTTCTTTTTTTGAATTTCTGAAAGGATATCGATCTTTCCAGCAGTATCAAACATTGTCGAAACCGTTTGTCTTAACTTTTGCTCTACCACATCGGCAGTTTTTTTCTTATCAACAGTTACTCCAATTAGCTGTTTTTTTAACTCATCTTTTAACTCATCAATTACCTCCATTGCAACATCAGATTCTAGTAATGCTACTTCTAGCTCAAACAACACTTTATCAATATCCTTTTCGTCAAGTTCTTTTTCTCCTAAGCTTTTGACTGCCGAAGAGAAAGCATTCTTTAGTTTTTCAAACATGATTTACAGCCTTATTGGGATGAACCACGATTGGATTGTATTAGTTTGTTCATTTCGTGTTGCCCCTGTTCTAATCTAATAGAAATCTCTTGTTTCTGAGTTGCTAATTGTTGGAGTACGACTTCTAATTCTTTAATTCGTGATTCCATATAGTTAATTGCAGAATCCTTGTCTTGTTCAACTGAAGCTCCTGCTCCGACATTTACAATAATTTTTTGATTTGACTGAATTTTTGCTTTGACATATGCTCCTAAACCAACTGGTACTAGAGTGTCATACTCAGTATCGCCGCTTATTGATTTCATGGATTCTACTGCGTTTATCGCTTCCTGTAAGAGTCTCATTACTGCTTCTTCTCTTTGTACTAAATCTGCCATATAGGTTTCAAGAGCTTGCATTTGTTGTAATAATGACTGGGCTTGTTCTTCACTCATTTGCAAAAAATTCTCATTCTCACCTATAAATGCATTCTGAAAGAAACTTCTGTTAATTTGTCGAGGTTTTAGCTAAAGAATAGATCAAAACAAAAAAGAAGAAATGGGATTATGTTTTTGCTTTTGAAAGTCTTTTGTCTACTTCATCCCAGTTTACTACATTCCACCAAGCATTCACATAATCTGCTCGTCGGTTTTGGTACTTTAGATAATAAGCGTGTTCCCAAACGTCCAATCCTACTAAAGGAATCAAACCTTTTGTTCGTGGGCTTGTTTGATTTGGCATTGTAGTAAATTCTACCTTCTTACTAGAAGGATTGTATGTCAACCAACCCCAACCACTACCCTGAATAGCAATGGTATCCTTCGTAAATTTCTCTTTGAAGCTATCAAAGGTTCCAAACACCATGTTGACAGCATCAGATAAGCTACCACCCGGTTTACCACCACCATTTGGCTTCATATTGTTCCAGAACAAGGAATGGTTATCATAACCACCTCCATGAAAATTCACAGCACCTCTTACATTTTCTCCAACTTTATCTAGGTTAGCAAGTAACTTAGAAAGTTCCATGTTTTGCAGGTCAGTGCTGACATTTGCAAGTGCATTATTCAAGCCATCTGTATATGCTTGATGATGTTTAGTATGGTGAATTTCCATTGTTTTAGCGTCTATGTGTGGCTCCAAGGCGTCATAGGCATATGGTACTTTCGGAAGTTCGTATTTTGTCATAACATATGACATTTGTTCTTGCAATTTATGGCTTTGGTTACAAATGCATTTTATCTAGTTAAAGTTGAAAATCAATATGATAAAGTTAATATCAAGTCTTTTTTTGATCTTTGTTTTAATTATAATTTTATTTAATTCAAATTCGCTTGAAGAAAAATCTATTGATAGCCTTCCAAAAAGCATTCAGCTGGTTGGTGCTGGTGTCCCACAACTACATGGATTTGATGGTCAAGGAATTAAAATAGGCATTATAGATACTGGTATAGATTTTAGTCATCAAGATTTACATGGTTATGGTCCTACAGGTAAAGTGATTGGTGGTTACAATTATGTGAACCTCACTGGAGAACCTATGGATAGTAATGGTCATGGAACTGGGGTAGCTGGTATAATTGCTGCGAACGGTAAATTTTCTGGCATGGCTCCCAATGCAAAGTTATTTTCTTACAAAGTTTCAGATACTGGAGAATCGGTATCATCAGATTATATAGTTCAAGCAATCGCTCGATCAATAGAGGACAAGGTAAACATCATAAACATCAGTCTGGGTGTGAATAGAACCAACGATGCAATCGAAAATGAAGTCGATAATGCGGTAAAAAAAGGGATTGTGGTGGTGGTAGCTGCTGGAAATAATGGACCTGCTAAAGGCACTATTGGAACTCCAGGATCAGACTCAAATGTGATTACAGTAGGTGCTTCATACAATAACATAACATCAAGTCTTGTTTCAACACTAAGATCAGGAAATAATCAATACAATGTTCTTCCTATGCTTGGAGTAAAGCCTCTGTCAAAATCGATCACAGGTAACATAGTTTATGGAGGATATGGAAGGTTAAAAGACCTTGAAAACTTGAATGTCAACGGCTCAGTATTAATTGAGCAAAGAGGAAGTGACATAAAAGGTGAGAAGATATTTTTTGCGGAAAAAGAAAAGAACGCGGCTGATCGAGGAGCCAAAGCTCTTATCATATTCAACAATCAGAGTGGGATTTTTTTTGGTGAGCTTAAAGACCCAATTTTGAATTCAAAATATTCTCCAAGAATCCCTGTTATCTCGATGTCAAGAGACGACGGTCTTAAACTAAAGTCGAAAATGACAAGTAACGCAACTGTAGAGTTGAATATTTTTTATCATCCTGACTATGTGGCACCGTTCAGTTCCCGTGGACCTGTCTCAGCATTTTATGTAAAGCCTGATCTTGTTGCACCAGGTGTTTTCGTGAATACTACTTCGATTGGGGGAAAATATAATTTGACAAGTGGTACGAGTTTGGCAGCACCACATGTTACAGGTGCTATTGCCATTTTATTGCAGAAATATCCAAATTTAGATCCTTTTTCACTTGCATCTCTGATAACAACCACAACAGATCCCGTTACAGACCCATACGGTAGAATTCTTCCAATTGATTCTGTAGGTAGTGGAAGATTAAATGTTACAAGAGCGTATTCGGCAGGAATAATTATTATTCCTCACAGTTTAATTTTTAATCTGTCTTATAACAAATCTAGCGAAACTAAGATTCTTCACTTGAATTCAATTAATGGAACCACCATCAAGCCAAAATTGAAAGTCCACTTTTTGTCAAATGAATCTGGTTTTGTCTTCAATTATTCTAGAAGTGATAAGTTGCTTGGAGTTCAAGTAACAAGTAATATGAAGAAACTTGGAGACTATGATATTTTCATTTTGTTAGATGATTCGAAAACCATTTATCGAATACCTGCTGTTATTCATCTAACAAAAGGCACAATAAAGACAAATGAGGTTGATGGGAATTTAAAATTTTATCTCGATTATCCTGAAAAATGGTCTTATGCAAAGATAACTTTGGTGAAAGCTAATTCACGTGATGTAAGAACAACCTCAATAACTCCAGAGAACCCTGCTACTCTTCCCATCCATGAAAAAGGCGAGTACTGGATTGAAGCTGAGATTCAAGCAAATAATGAATCCAATCAAGCCTAACAAATGATAACAAATAACCAAACCTCTGATAACAATATTGATTTAGAGGAAATATTACATATCCCCTTAAAACAAGTAGCAGTTATTTCTGCAATTTTAATTATTGTGGTTGCCACAGGACTAGGTATAAAAACAAAATATCATTAAATTTGAGGTCCAGCATCTCGAATTTCTTTTGAGACTTCTCCAAACTTCTTAAAGTTATCCACAAACATTTGAGCCAGTTTTTTTGCAGAAGTGTCATAAGCTTCTTTATCAGACCAAGTATTTCTGGGATTTAATACTTCAGAAGGAACATCGGTACATGACATCGGTACATCCAAGTTAAAGATCTCATCTTTTCTATATTTGACTGCCTCTAAATCTCCTAATAGAGCAGCAGTAACCATTTTCCTTGTATTATGAATAT
Source organism: uncultured Nitrosopumilaceae archaeon (assembly GCA_964538845.1). Taxonomy (GTDB): domain Archaea; phylum Thermoproteota; class Nitrososphaeria; order Nitrososphaerales; family Nitrosopumilaceae; genus Nitrosotalea. Next base: position 5,525 of record CAZIHN010000007.1, read on the forward strand.
TCATCCTTTTTCCAATTCCATATGGTCCTCCAGACCAACCAGTATTTATCAAATATACTCTTGTTTGGTGTTTTGTTATTTTGTCTCCCAACAATTTTGCATAAACTGATGCGTGCCTAGACATGAAAGGTGCTCCAAAGCACTCTGAAAAGGTAGCTCGTGGTTCTGTTATTCCTCGTTCAGTACCTGCTAGCTTACTTGTATATCCTGACATGAAATGATACATTGCTCCTTCTTTTGTTAGTTTAGCAATAGGTGGCATTACCCCAAATGCATCGGCTGTTAGAAATATTATTACTTTGGGATTTTTTCCTAGACTTGGGACAATTGCTCCTGGAATATAGTCAAGAGGATATGCAGCCCTTGTATTTTCCGTCAAACTGCTATTATTGAACTCCGGCATCTTGGTAGTATTTCCAATTATTACATTTTCAAGTACTGTTCCTGATTTGATTGCCTCCCATATTTGCGGTTCAGATTCTTTGTTAAGATTAATACATTTTGCATAACACCCTCCTTCAAAATTAAAGATCCCCGTTTCTGACCATCCATGTTCATCATCGCCTATCAAGCGTCTGTTTGGATCTGCAGATAATGTAGTTTTACCAGTACCTGATAGGCCAAAAAATAAAGCAGTATCTCCATTCTTACCCACATTAGCAGAACAGTGCATTGGGAAGATTCCTTTGGAAGGTAAGATATAGTTCATAACAGAAAACATAGCCTTCTTGATTTCTCCAGCATATGGAGTTCCTCCTATCAGGATAATCTTCTTTGAATAATTAAGGAGGATGAACACATCTGTCCTTGTACCATCTATCTCTGGAATTGCTTTAAAATCATTTAACGCAATAAGCGTATACTCTGGCGTGTGCGATGCAAGTTCTTCAACAGATGGTCTAATGAAAAGTTGTCTCACAAAGAGGTTTTGCCATGCATGGTCAGTGATAACACGGATAGGCAATCTGTGCTCATGGTCAGCCCCAATAAACCCATCAAAAATAAAAATCTCCTTATCTTCAATTTGCTTCCTCATTTTGTCCAAGATTTTGTCAAATTTGTCATTAGGAAATGGGTGATTGATCTTCCCCCAGTCCACACTTTTTTGTGTCTGGTCATCATCCACTATGAAACGGTCATCAGGAGATCTTCCGGTATATTTTCCAGTTTTTACTGCAACTGCACCATTTGCAGTAACGATCCCTTCCTTTTTTTCTTCTATTAATTCAATAAGCTTTTGAACCGTTGGGTTCCTGAGAATCTTTTTTGGCCTCATTCCCATTTCTTTTAATTGAGATATAACCTGGTTAGTGGCAGTGCTTTCCAAATCCTCTGTCATCTGGTAAGACGATTCCTTATGAAATTCCTTATTATCTCTTCGGATTGTGTGAGGATTGACCAAGAAACGTATTTATTGTAAAATTCAATCAGACTCCGTTACATGCCAATAAATAAGGAAGCTCTAGATCTTCGAAAAAGTGTTACCCAAGCCAGGCCTGACTTTGTCAGACAAGAGAGTTGGAGGTATTTTAGATTGGCAAAGACTTGGCGAAAACCAAAGGGTATAGATAATCATCAACGAAAACAAAAGAAAGGATGGCCTGCTCTTGTAAAAGTTGGATATGGTAGTCCAAAGATCGCAAGAGGATTACATCCATCAGGATTTACAGATAATTTAGTTTACAACATAAACGACTTGAAAAAATTAGATGCCAAAAAGGATGGAGTAAGATTTGCTCACGGAGTAGGAAAAAAGAAAAGACTGGAATTAATTTTAAAGGCTAAAGAAATGAACTTTAAAGTATTTAACGCAAGGGTGTCAGCTAGTGGTAGTAAATCTTAAAGCAAAAAGACAGCTTGTCTCTAGAATACTTGGAGTCGGAATAGGTCGGATAAAGCTTGACCCTGAATATTTAGATGATGTTACAGATGCCATAACCAGGGATAATGTCAGAAGTCTAATTACTGCTAATGTAATTCAAATTAAATCAATCAAGGGAACTTCTAGAGGAAGAGCTCATTTTAAGAAATCACAAAAGCACAAGCGAGGTACAAAACAAGGATCGAAGAAAGGAACCAAAGGAACTAGAATAGGCAAAAAGGAAGTGCATGTCAAGAGAGTGAGAGCCATGAGACACCAACTGAAGGTCTCAAAATTGAGAAAAGAAATAACCAATGCAAATTATTGGAAGCTTTACAAACATGTTCGTGGAAACCAAGTAAGAAATCTTGCTCATCTTCGTACTTTGATTGAGGAAGTTCGTTCAAAAAAATAAGATTTAAAATTTGAAAATAATATCTTTATCGAGAATCTTTCCTTTCTTTATCTTAATTCCCTCTGCTGAAAGCATAGATCTCTTTACATTTTCACCCCATGCATATCCTCCAATATTACCATCTGATAAAATTACGCGGTGGCATGGAATAATTACGGGAAATGGATTTTTGTTCATTATCCTGCCTATTGCTCTCTGGCCATTTTTTAGACCAATAGCTTTGGCAAGTTCAGAATAAGTTGTAACCTGTCCTTTTGGCACTTCGAGTAGTTTCTTGTATACCCTTTGATCAAGATTCAAATCTTTATCAACTCCAGATCAGCAGAATTAATCATGTCGACTATTCTTTGCTTATTTTTCCCGAGTCCGCTCCAATCAACTAATGCGGATTTGGCCTCCTTATTTCTTAATATAATATGTTCAAAAAGATCCTTATCTAAGTTATCCAAAGCATGTTTGGGTATTACTGTCCCAAATGCAAATTCGCCTTCTAGTAATTCTTTATTAAATTTATCTGGATAGTGAGTACCTCCAAGGCAGATTGCTACATCATATCTCTTTTGGGGGATTGACATTTTTTTTAAAATAATTTTTGCTATATCCTCACATAGTTCTTTATCGTTCCATTGCATCTCTGTGGTGCCAATTTCTATGAATAATGTAGGCTTGTTTAAAGCAGTAGGTCCATGGTGAGTCGCTTCAATAGTTATTTCAAATTTTGTAAATCTTTTTCTTTCCTCCCATAGTTGTTTCAAATATTCTTTTTGTAGATGCGGATGGGGAATACCTACTTGTCTTGGATAGCCACCAAACAGTGCATCGCCAAAATTTCCGGTGCTATGACACGTGAGAGCGAGCTTTCCACTTTCTGAAGCATGTTTTGATAGAAATACATACCCATCATAGTCATACTTTTCGTCAAGCCAATCTGCAGAGATTGAAGGGGTCGAAATAATTACAAGATCAAAGTCGTTCCCGCGATAAACCTCACCTTCCTTCTTCATTTTCTTTGTAATATGCGAGGCCATGTTAGAACCAGCAGGATCGAATTGATATGCTACTAGTAATTGCATAAAATAAGAATTATAAGTACACTTTATTAATATCCTCCCATGGTAAATCCAAGACAAATGCTAAAGGATATGGCTAACACCATTAAGCTTGCTAAAAAATCAGATAAAGAAGACTACATGCAACATTTGAGATTAGTACTACTCGGTATGGGCGTGGTAGGTGCTATTGGTTTCATTATTCAGTTTACCTTTGCAGTTATAAATTTAGGACATAGGTAGAATGACACAGGAAATAAAATCACACTTTTTTGCAGTTAGAACCACAGGCGGTCAGGAAAAGGTTGTTTTGGGTTTACTCGAAAACCGAATAAAACTTAAAAAGTTGAACATTCAATCGGTTCTTCTCCTGGAGAATCTCAAAGGATATGTTGTTGTTGAGGCTATAGATGCTAATGCAGCCTTCGATGCATTACAGGGAATTAGACACATTAGAGGGCAACTTAGAGGCGAGTTGCAATTTAAAGATATTGAAGGATATTTAGTAAAGAAATCTACTGTATCAGAACTATCGGTAGATCAAGTAGTTGAGATTATCGGTGGACCCTTCAAAGGTATGAAAGCAACTGTCACAAGGATTGACCATGATAAGGAAGAGGCTACAGTAATCTTACTTGATGCTCCATATCAATTACCAGTTACAGTGGATGCCAATTATCTCAAACCCTCAACGATGTAGCAAGGATTAAATTTACAGTTAGAAGGGAAGGAAAATTATGGCAGACATTCAAACAGTTTCTGCACTTGTGACAGGCGGTCAAGCTAATGCTGGTCCTCCATTAGGTCCTACTTTGGGACCTTTAGGGGTTAACATTTTACAGATAGTAACTGCAATCAACGAGAAAACGAAAGATTTTGAAGGAATGAAAGTCCCTGTAACGGTCGGTGTTGATAAGAAAACAAAACAATGGACAGTTGAAGTTGGTATTCCTTCTGCAGCAGCATTGATTTTAAAAGAAGCAGGCCTTCAGAAGGGATCAGGTACTTCAGGAGCTACTTGGGTTGGGGATATCACGACAGATTCTGTCATCAAAGTTGCTAAGTTGAAAATAGACTCATCATATGCACTGAATATAAGATCAGCCGCCAAAGAGGTTATCGGAACATGCTTGTCACTTGGAATAAAGATAGATGGCAAAAGTCCCAAAGATGCGACTAGTGATTTAGAAGCAGGAAAATGGGATGCTAAATTTAATTAAATTATTCATCAATTGAATAAACTGGATCCTTATCAGTCCTTTGCAACTCTACGAAAGTTTCAGTATTTTGGATGCCTTCTATTTTCCCTATCTTTTCTATAGCTACAGTGTGCAGTTCTTCTAGATTTTTTGCTCGAAGAGTTATCAGAATATCAAATCTCCCAGTAACTTCAGATATTGCAGCTACCTCGGCAGTCTTTACCAATGATTTGTGAATCTGATCTTTTAATTTGGGATCCCTATTAATGCCCATAGTTGCTCTCACCCCAATTCCAATCAGTGCTTCGTCAATTATTATTGTGAATTTTTTTATCAATTTTTTTTTTGCGAGTCTTTTGATTCTGCTGTATAAAACTGAAGTATTAACTCCAAGTTTTTTTGATAAACTTGGAACTGATACATTTCCATCTCTGCTAAGCTCAGTAATTATTTTCATATCTAATTCATCGAATTTGTGCAACTTTGCGACTTATTTTTATTACTATTTAATAAATGTAAGTCCCTTTTTACGAGATCCTTCTTTTAAGATGACCCAATAAAATGTAAATTCTCGACTAATATCTCTCGCATTCTCGACACTCGCTAAACGATTTTAAATAGGCAATCCAGAAAACCTTCCTGATGATAAACGAGTCACAAATATCTCAAATGATATTGGAGGCTAAGAAGAATACAAAGGAAAGAAAGTTTAAGCAGGCCGTAGAGATAATCATGGTTTTCAAAGACATCGATGTAAAGAAGGGATTTGCAATTAATGAAACAGTCCAACTTCCAAGGAAGATGAACCAACCCGCTTCAGTATGTGTAATAGCATCTGGAGACCTAGGTTTGAAGGCCAAAAGTGCAAACGCAGACAAAGTGGTAGACGGCGCACAGATAATGCAACTTGGTACTAACAAACGAGAATCTCGAAAATTAATTAATGGTTATGATTTTTTTCTTGCTGATACTCAACTTATGGCAAATGTGGGAAAGACACTCGGTCAATTCATGGGACCTAGAGGAAAGATGCCAACTCCTGTACCATTTAATGCACCTATCGACTCACTATTGGAAAGGTTCAGATCTTCTATAAAGGTAAGGCTAAGAAATTCTCTTTCTTTGGCATGCAAGATAGGTGATGAAACAATGTCTGATGAAGATTTACTCGCAAATGCCAATGCAGTTATTAATATTATTGAAAAAAAACTACCAAGTGGTGACAAGAACATTAAAAAAATAATGATAAAGACTACCATGGGAAAGGTAGTAAAACCAACTCCAATTGGAACGAAATAAAATGTATCAGAACCGGACAAAATATCCTCAAAAGAAAGCTAAGATGTATCAACAGATCCAGGAGTTACCTAAAAAGTATAAAGTAATAGCATTGGTCAGAATGGAGAAGGTTAGATCCTCACAACTATTACCTTTAAGAAAAAAATTCAAACAAGAAGTAGAGATTGTGAGTATCAAGGACAAAGTTGCTCAAAAGGCACTTGTCGCACTAAAGATTCCAGCAATTGAAAAACTTGCTGAAAAATTGGTTGGACAATGTGTATTGATGTTTACAAATATGAGTCCAATAAAGCTAAACATTTTGTTAGGTAAAAACAAAATAATGCTAGCCGCCAGGGGTGGAGACAAGGCAAGTATCGATGTAGTTATTAAAGCTGGTAACACTGGAATTACGCCCGGACCAATTCTTACTGATTTTAAGGAAGCCGGCGTATCAACTAAGATTGATCAAGGAACTATATGGATTACCAAAGATTCACTACCGGCAAAGAAAGGTGATATCATATCTACTAAACTAGCTACTCTTCTCACCAAATTAGATGTCAAAGCAGTGGAAGCAGGAATCTCTCTGAATTCGGCTCTGGAAGAGAACCTCATGTATAATCAGGAAGAGCTTGCAGTAGATGTAGAAAAATATAGAGAGGCATTCACCCAAGCTTATCAAGAAGCATTAGCATTGTCTATCGAGATAGGATACATAACTAAAGAAAACATTAGCATAATCCTTGGTAAAGCCGCTCGACAAGCAAGATCTCTTGCAATAGAATCCGGCTTTCTTACAGAAGATACAAAGAAAGAAATTCTTCAGCTAGCCAGCAACAGAGCTAACGCAATAGCTGGAAGGATGAAGAACTATACTCCCCAATAAACAAACTATTTTTCGCGCGCTTTAGGAAGATTCCAGTTATATTTCATCGCAACTAGTCTGAGTATAATAGTTACAAGGATAGACACAATGGTAGCAATTTCTATTTGAAATTTTGAGGCAAGAAGAAAATAGAAGACAATAGTGCCCAAGAAACTTGCTGATGCATAAAGTTCCTTTATAAAAACAATAGGTATTTCATTTACAAACATATCTCGTAAAATTCCTCCCCCAACAGCTGTTACCATTCCTGCCATAACAATGGCAAGGAAATTCTGTCCAAACAACTGGTACGATAATGTTGCACCAGTAGCTGTAAAGACACCCAAACCAATAGCATCAAATTTTAAAAATAGATTCCAATGTTTTTGTATTCTTGGATAAAGGAAGAAGATTACAACACCTGTTGAAGTAGTTATGAGAATATAACTTGGATCCGTTAAAGCATGTGGTGGGAATTGTCCTAGTATAATATCTCTAATGCTCCCACCGGCTACTCCAGTAATTGTAGCAAGAATTATGATTCCAACGATGTCTGCCTTGTGTTCAATAGCCTTAAAAGCACCTGTAACGGCAAATGCCATTGTCCCAAACAAATCCAATGCAAGAATTACTGTTTGAATTGGAGATGAAAATTCTGTCAAATAGCCAAATAACCGAGACTATGGTAAATAACTTTTAAGAAATGGAAATTAGATATAAAACGGTGAGATTAACCGAATAAAGCAGAAAGTCCTTCCATTGCTTGTTCTTCGGTCTTTGCGGATGGTGTTTCAGATTCTTTTTTCTCTTCCTTTGCTCCTCCAGCTGCTGGAGATACAGGTGGCGCTGCAGCCATTGTGACGGTAGCTGCCTTTATTGCTTCATCAATGTTCACATCTGCAAGAGCAGCCACTAGAGCCTTAACTTGCGCTTCATTTACTTCTGCACCTGAAGCTTTGATAATGTTAGCAATGTTTGCTTCGTTTATTTCCTTCTTTTCTTTGTGCAGGAGCAATGCAGCATATACATATTCCATGTAACCGGATTTCGCAAGATGGATAATATAAAACTATGGAGAACAAAAATCGTTTATTTGATTTTGTCTTTTCTAATTCAATATTTTGAGGCTTCGGCAGATCGAATACAGGTATTTCTTCAAATCCTTATCATAAAGCGTATCCATTCTTTGTTTCAAGATTCGTTTTGCTTGATCTCGTTCTGGTCCTTCTGGTAATGAAAGCACATTATTTATCAATTCAGGTATTGATTCTCTTATCCAGCCTGTAATGATATTGTGAATGTTCTTGTGAATTTTTTCAACAGAATCTAATTTTAGATCAAAAACTCCTGTGAAGTTATCATATTCAACTCTATAGATAAGAGCTAAGATGAATTCTTTTGGATTTGGATTTTTCAAAAGAGCAATAGATTGTGGACCTGCCTTGCCTTGTGAAACTTTATTCTTCAAACCAGCGGGATTAATTATTATTCCATTAACTCCTATCTTGGAATTCTCTACTCCAGTTATAATTCCCACAACTACGTCTTTATAATCACCGTCTGGCTTTGAAACAAATACATGTTCTCCTTCTTTCCACCCCTTTCTTTCGAACATGAGAAACTTTTTAGATAAATCATATTTAATGTGTTGCTTCAGAATGCTTAATATCGGTCAGGGGAAAAAATTGTGAAATGGACAAGAATCAAATACTAGAGAAGTTTTCTTCGGATCCAGACCGATACTACAAGGTATCACTTTTTGAAAATGAGGGATTTATAAGAAAATCTTGTATCAAATGTAAAAGATTTTTCTGGACTCTTGATAACGATAATAACTTTTGTCCTGACCATATTCAGAACATCTGTTCCTTCATTGGAGATCCTCCTACTAGGAAAAGATTTGATTATAATCAAGCCTGGAAAGAAATACAATCATTTTTTGTGCAAAATGGTCATAGATCAGTTGGAAGATATCCCGTAGTTTGTAGATGGAGGGATGACCTGTATTTTACAATTGCATCCATAGTAGACTTTCAAAGGGTAATGGGATCTAAGGTTGTTTTCGAATTTCCTGCTAATCCGCTAATTGTACCACAAACTTGTCTTAGATTCAAAGATATAGAAAACGTAGGAGTAACAGGAAGACATTTTTCCAGTTTCTGCATGATAGGGCAACATAGTATACCAAACTCACAAGGATATTGGAAAGACAAATGTGTCGAGCTTGATTTTAAACTACTTACAGAAAGATTTGGAATTAACAAAAAGGAAATAGTTTTTGTCGAAGATGTTTGGGCTGGAGGAGGATCATTTGGTTCATCACTTGAATTTTTTGTTAGAGGATTGGAACTTGGCAATGCGGTATTTACAGAATTTCAAGGAAATTTGAATAGGTATTCAACTTTGGAAGAGAAAATTATCGACATGGGTGCTGGACTTGAAAGATTGGCGTGGATTACGATGGGTACACCAACTGCTTATGACTGTTGTTTTGGACCCATAACAAAACACATGCTGCACAAAATAGGTCAAGAAATAGACCCTATTTTTATTTCAAAGTATTATAGGGCAATTTCACAAGCCATATCTGAATCAGTAGATATTTCCGTAGTGGGAAAGATTGCAGCCAAATTGACAAATTTGGATTTGGAAAGCCAGGAAAAGGTTGTCTCATCATTGGAAGGAATATACACGATAGCTGATCATTTGAGGACTTTGGTCTTTGCCATTTCCGATGGAGCACTTCCAAGTAATGTGGGCGGAGGATACAATTTGAGAATGATCCTTAGGCGAACGTTAGCAACTATGGACAGATTAGGATGGGATTTTGACCTTGATGAATTAATAGATCTTCATATTGACTATTTGAAATCAACCTATACTGAACTTGAGCAGACAAGGAATGATGTAAAAACTATACTTAATCTAGAAAAAAATCGTTATAATGAATCTAAGGTTAGGATGAAAAATATTTCAAACACATTGAAAATGCAGAATAAAAAACTTTCAGTTGACGACCTTATTCGTTTGTATGAATCTGATGGCATAACTCCAGATTTTCTTAAGGAAGCTAAAATAATCCCCGAGATTCCATCCACTTTTTACGAGAAATTATCAGACTTGCATCAATCTGAAAAAATCGAAAAGAAAGAAGAGCTGAATGTAGATGGATTACCTGATACAAATCTACTTTATTACGCTGAAGATCCTTCCGAATTCAAGGCCAAAGTTCTCAGAGTGATTAAGGACAAATTAGTGATACTCGATAAGACATCATTTTATCCTAGAGGTGGAGGCCAAGAGCCCGATCATGGTCAGATTGCCGGTTTTGAAGTAACAGATGTAAACAAGCATGGAAATGTCGTAGTTCACGAGCTTAAAGATGGTGTGCCACTGGAGGGAGAAGTAGTAAATTGTAGAATTGATTCAACGCGTAGGTATGGGATAACACGTCATCATACAGGTACACACATTCTAAATGCATCAGCAAGAGGTATATTGGGTTCTTGGATTTGGCAACATTCAGCTTTCAAGGATGTGGATTATGCAAGGCTTGACATTACACATTCCTCGAATCTTACAGAGGATGAGATAATGAAAATAGAAGATCTTGCAAACATGACTATCCGAAAGAATCTTCCAATCCTTATTAAGGAATTTGAAAGAGGGGATGCTGAACAAAAGTATGGTTTTAGGATTTATCAAGGTGGTGTTGTTCCAGTAAAATTAGTCCGGATTGTAAATATTGAAGGATTTGATGTAGAGGCTTGTGGTGGAACTCATGTAATGAAAACTGGTGAATTAGGATTGATAAAAATTACAAAGGCGGAAAGAATCCAAGATGGAGTTGTTAGACTGGAATTTGTAGCAGGCGAAGCAGCATTAAAGTATACACAAAACCAAGATAGAAAGGTTTCACATATAGTGAGATCTCTTGGTTCAAGTAAAGAAAAATTGGTAGAATCATTTGAGCATTTAACAAAAGATGCTGATGATGTTAAGAGAAAGCTAAAACAAATAATTAAGAGAATGTCGGAGTCAGCTGCAAGAGATGCTATTTCTAAAGCAAAGATACTTGGAAATGTAAAACTCTATTGTACTTTGGAGGAAGAACTTGATGAGGAATTCCATATTTCTGTTGGAGAGATGGCTACTAGGATTGACAAGTCGTTGATTTATTGTGTTCTAATAATAAAAAATGATACAATTAAAATAGTGGCGTTCTCGGGAGCCGAAGCCTTGTTAACCAAAAAAGCTGGAGAGCTGGTTAAAGATATGGCCAAAGTCCTTGGTGGTTCAGGTGGTGGAAGGGATTCCTTTGGTCAAGGCGGAGGAAAAGACTTGTCTCGGATAAAAGATGCTTTGCTCTTAGCTGAACAATCGATTATTGGAAAGGAAAAATAATGGATTGGAGTTCATTGGAAGAAAAATGGAGAAGTAAATGGTATGAGGAAAGGTATTTTGAAAGCGATCCAGACAGTAATAAGAAATTCTTTGTTACGGTAGCGTATCCTTATCCTAATTCTCCTCAGCACATTGGGCATGGAAGAACCTACACTTTGGCTGATGTGCACGCAAGATTCATGCGCAAGCTAGGTTATAATGTCCTGTTTCCTATGGGATTTCACTACACCGGAACTCCCATTCTAGGAATGGCAAGAAGGGTTCAAGAAAACGATAAAGAGTTATTGGAGACATTCCGAACTCTCTATAAAGTCCCAGTTGAAAAATTAAAGGAATTTTCTGAACCAGTAAAAATTGCGGACTATTTTCATCATGAGATAAAGACCGGAATGATAGAGATGGGTTATTCCATAGATTGGAGGAGAGAATTCACTACTGTTGATCCTGTGTATACTAAATTTATAGAATGGCAGTTTAGAAAATTAAGAGAAAAAAATTTAGTGATACAAGGAACTCATCCTGTTGGATGGTGTCCAAAAGATCAGAATCCTGTTTCTCAACATGATACCTTGGGTGATGTAGAACCAAGCTTTACAGAATATACTGTTATTAAATTCAGATACGACAAGTTCGTGATACCAACAGCAACACTAAGACCTGAAACCATATTTGGAGTAACAAATCTCTGGATAAATCCTGTTTTCTTCTATGAAGTAGTGAAGGTAGATAATGAGACTTGGATAGTGAGCCCAGATTGTGCAAGAAAACTTGAATTTTTAAATAAGAAGGTAATCAAGATAGATAAAATAGTAGGAAAAGACCTTATTGGTAAGCTAGTTCAGGTTCCTGAAAGAAAAGACCAAGTTCAAATCTTGCCAGCTTCATTTGTCAAAAGCGAAAATGGAACCGGAATCGTAATGTCAGTTCCAGCCCATGCTCCATTTGATTACCAAGCCTTAGAAGATCTCAAAGTTTCTAAAGAATATTCTAACCAATATGATATTCATGATCTAAGAATTATTTCAATAATAGAGACAGAGGGTTACGGTGAAATTCCTGCTCAAGAAGTAATAAACAAATTTAAGATAGAAAATCAAAATAGTGAGAAACTAGAAGAGGCTACCAAAGAGATTTATTCGAAGGAATTCTATGGAGGCAAACTCAAACAAAACACGGGAAAGTTTGTGAACAAGAAAGTTTCAATGGCAAAAGAAGAGGTAAAGAATTGGTTATTGAAAGAAGGGAATGCTGATACATTGTACGAATTGAATGAAACTCCCGTCAAATGCAGGTGTGGTACAGTATGTGTAGTGAAATTACTCGATAACCAATGGTTTCTTAATTATTCGGATAGCTCATGGAAAGCACAGACACACTCATGGATAAAAGAAATGAGAATCCTTCCAGAAGAGATTAGAAATGAATTCCATAATGTAGTAGATTGGCTACGGGAGAGAGCATGTGCAAGACAACATGGTTTAGGAACAAAACTTCCTTGGGATAAGAATTGGATAATAGAAAGTCTATCCGATTCTGTAATTTATATGTCCTATTACACAATTGCAAAATTTGTAAACAACAAAGAAATCGGACCTGATGATGTATCTGATGCTTTTTTTGATTATGTTTTTTTGGAAATAGGAAATGCAGAAACAGTTTCATCAGAATGCAAAATACCAATTGGAGTTTTGGAGAAAATAAAAATTGAATTTCAATATTTCTATCCAGTTAATGCTAGACATTCAGGGAGGGATCTCGTACCAAACCATCTAACATTTTTCATATTCAATCACATAGCTATTTTTCCTAGGAAATATTGGCCTGAGGAAATAGTTGTCAATGGATCTGTTCTGATGGATGGAAAAAAGATGTCAAAATCACTTGGAAATATAATACCGCTAAGAGATGCCATCAAAATCCATGGAGCTGATTCTATAAGAATTGGTATTTTGATTTCAGCAGAACTTCTTCAAGATGCAGATTTCAACCAAGAGGCTGTGAAAGGAATCAAAAATAAGTTAGAAGACATCTTAGACGAATGCACAAAATACAGATCTATTGAAAACCAAAAATTGAAACAGGAGGACAAGTGGATTCAAAGTAAAACGCAGCAACTTATCCTAAGAACAACGAACTCAATTAAAAAAATGCGATTAAGGGAGGCTTTGCATTATTTACTTTACGAGTTTGAATCTGATTTGCAATGGTATCTAAAACGGGTTGAAGCAAAGAAACGTGCTGATGTCTCTGGCATTATACATGAGGTATTTTCTGTGAGAGTATCAATGTTATCACCTTTTGCGCCATACTCGTCAGAAGAGATGTGGTCTAGATTAGGAAACATTGGAATTGTATCAAATGCCTCTTGGCCTGAATATCAAGAAAATAAAATTGATTTTGAGTCCATCCAATCGGAGAGTCTTCTTAAAACCACATTAAATGACATCAAAAATATTATAAAAGTAACCAAAATAATTCCAAAAAAGATTACTCTCTATACTGCTGGGCCGTTGAAACTAATGGCATATCAAAAAATCCTTTCTAAAGTAGTAAATGGAGAGGTTAATCTAAGTTTCATCATAAAATCCCTCATTGCCGACAAAGAAACTGAAGAAATAAAGAATCAACCAGAGTTTGTCAAAAAAACAGTAAATGATCTATTATCTGAATCTCAAGAAGAAAGAGAATCAAAAAACAGAATAGGTATGATCGATGAAAAAAAGATTCTTTTAGAGCTTGACTCACTTTTACACGCTGAATTTGGGATAACATCTCAAATATTCTCTGAATCAGATGAAAACAAATATGATCCTAAAAACAAGGCAAGAACGGCACGCCCTTACAAACCTGCCATTTTAATAGAGTAATATTGTACACATCTTTTTATTAGGTAATTTCTGGTATAAGCTCATTTGAAAATAGCTGTAGTTGGAATAGGAGTTGCTGGAGCCTACCTTCTTGGGAGACTAAAAAAAGAGCATGAAGTAGTAGGTTTCGAGAGATCTACTGAAGATAATCATGATTCCATTTGTGCTTGGGGTACATCAAAAATGCCTATGCAAGAATTTACAAACAAATGTGAACTTGATTTCAACGATTACGTTATTCATGATGGAAAGACCATGTACATTGATATGAATTCGGAAAAATTTGTAATAAAGCTAATGGGACTCTGTACTTACAACAAGATCGGTTTGATAAAGGACATGGCCAAAGGATGTAAGATTCATTATGGTACTACTCCAAAATTGCAAGATTTAGAATCAGAATTTGATATTATAGTTGATTCAACCGGATTTCATAGATCTTATCTACCAAGACTTGCCAAAGATTTCCACCTACCAACATTTCAATATAAGGTACAATATGAAAACGGTGTCCCGTTTGATGATTTTTATCTAAAACCATTTTCCTCTATTAGCGGATATTTTTGGTATTTTCCATTAGGGAATAAAATTGCTCATATTGGCGCAGGGGACAAGAACAGGAATCACATTGCAGAAACTAAATCGTTCTTTGAAAAATACGGTGGTAAAGTTTTGAAAACAGTTGGCAGACCCATTCGTCTTGCCACACCAAATATGTGTGAACCATTTTATCATGGAAAAGTGGTTGGAGTAGGAGAATCCATTGGAACCGTTTATCCACTTCTTGGGGAGGGAATAATTCCAAGTTTAACATGTGCAGATATTTTTGTCTCAACTTTGGGAAATAATGAACTTTATAGACAATCAGTTTTGGAAAAATTTGCTATTTATTCGAAGGTTTTATCTTTTGTCAGAAATAAGATGGATAGTAAATTTGGCATGGTAAAGAATTTTGTTGATATGTTGGCTATTTACAGGTACATGAAGAAAAACGAAAAAAGATTTGGAATGGAAATCCGAATGGCCGATATGATGAAAGTTGCAAAGGCCTAAAATCCCATACTCACGTGTCCAAAAGATTCTCTAGTTGTTTGACTCGAATTCATAGGGTAATCATATATAATCTGGGAGAATTCAAGAAGAATTTGTTTCATTCCATCATATGATTCTGAGAAATAAAATCCCGGACAATCTCCTGTGAATTGAAAAGTTGCATGAACTCTAGCTTTTCCATTTTCGTTTTCAAGCCAGGAAGAAAATGGATATAGATAACAAACTCCAGGTCTAAAGGGATGTAATCCGCAGTAACCTCTTTCATCAAGGAACCTGCATTTGACATAGGTTCCATCTTGAGCTTCAGTTTCATTTTCTTTTCGTTTAAGATTTATCATTGTCATAATTACCGTATTTTCCAAAGGGCCCTTTTCTTCCCACGTGCATATGTTAGTTTCTTTTTTTAGAAAATCTGATATTTTAGCAAATTTTAAATTTCTGCTAATTGTGATAATATCTTTACTTGTCAGAGGTAATCTCCCTTGTCTGTTACAACAATTATGACAATCGGGCCAGTAGCATTTCCATAAAATGTAACCATTTTTATTTTTTATATACGGAATGTGAAAAATAACATCATTTATCATCAATGGAAAGTCTGAAACTTCCTTTATTTTTCCTAAGATAAAATCTTGAATTATAGGTTCTATCTTCCATTCCTTTGACAGTAATCTTAATGCCTCCTCAATATTCGATTTCATCAACCAATAAATTGAGATCCGAACGTTTTGAATGTTATCAATGCTAGAGCAGAAGGGAAAATATGCTTCCGCTACACAAAATAGAAGATTAGTCTGGGAGAAGGTAATGTGGCCATTAATCTTGGAATTAAATTCCATTAGCTTCACGACCAAGCAATACAAGGAGAAACGTGGTCAAATTTGTAAAGAATTGAATATTCCAACTTCTAGAATTGCAGGCGGTTTTGTTTCTCTTTTGTTAAAGGGAATACTGTATAAGGAAAAGGATCTATATTGCATTCACTATAGGCTTATTCCTTACATGAGAGTCAAAGCTTACTGTGATTATGCTACTGCTGTTCGTGAAGCTAGTACAAAATAATTTATCCAGATAAACAAAATTTGGTCCTTTCTTAGACAACAATAATTATATTCTCATACAATCCCACTCGAGTCGGTAGCCCGATAGTCTAGTGGCCAAACAATTTTGGGTTAGGGATTCCAGGCTCTGGATCTTATGAGAGGACACCTGGGGACGGCAGTTCGAATCTGCCTCGGGCTATCTAATTATTCTTTAGATCTCTTTTATCTTGACGCCATAGCAATTCTTTCCAATTCGTTTTTCTTTTTAATGGAAGGAGCGTTCATATCATTTGAAGCAGCCAGTATTAAGTGATCTGCAAGATTTTCCTCAATAGCTTTTGGATTAGAAAATGATGCATCCCTTATTCCTTCTGCTATAAATCTTAATGCTAGATCAACTCTTCTCAAAGGTGCTACGTCTACTGAAACGTGATAAACAGTTCCACCATATACTATTCTAGTAGTATCCTCGTTTGGTGCTGAATTTTCTATTGCCCTTACCAATACTTCAACAGGATTCTTTCCCGTTTTTAAGGAAATAATATCAAGCGCAGCCTTGACTGAATTTATTGCTTGAATCTTTTTACCTCCCATTCTACCTGTATTTTTGGCATACTTTTTCCCAAAGTGGGAAATTTTGTTTACAAGTCGTTCCACTATATTGACTTCAGCCTTGTTAAAGCGCTTGAGAGCAGATCTTCCAAAAGATAAAGGCATTGTTTCTCGTTTAAGCGAAATTACGTTTTTCAGTCCAGGATCCTTTATATCAATTTTAGATAAGTCCCATTTTCTAAAAAGTAGTAGATTTTGCGTTTCTGTCATTTTTTATCTTCTCGGTTTTTCTTTCTTACCATAAACAAGTTCTTTTAGTGAGGTTCCGTTAACCTTAAAGACTTTCCATCTTACTCCCGGAATATCGCCCATGGCACCTCCCATAGATGCTCCCATCCCTTCAACATGAACTTCATCATGTTCATCGACAAAGTTCAAGGCGCCGTCTTTTGGAAGAAATGCCGTGACTGTCTTTCCATTCTTTATGAGTTGAACTCGAACACATTTCCTTACAGCAGAGTTAGGTTGCTTCGCCTCAATTCCAACTTTTTCTAATACTATCCCGCGAGCTTGTGGTGCTCCTCCCAAGGGACTTGCTTTCTTATCAAGACCCAGTTCTCTTCTTTTGTATGTACCAATAGACCATTTCTGTCGTTTTCTCTTATCCTTGAGAACCCGTGCCGCAAATAGACCTAATGGAGACTTTGCCAAATACCAATCACTCCAATATTTTTTCCGGGCTTTGAATTAGAACACTTGAAATTTGAAAATATCTCTTAGCCAACAACCTGGCTTTTTCTGCATTTCTACCTTCTCTGCCCACAACAATTCCCTTCTTTTTCACATCAACTAGAACAATTGCCTGAAGAGAACCATCTAATCTCTTGTTTATCTTAACTTCTGAAACCAACTTTGGATTTAACATATTCTTAAGAAATTCAGCTGGATCCTCGGAGTATTCTACAAGTTCAACATTTCGTTTTACAACGTTTTGCAAATTTCTTATAGTTGAACCCCCCTTTCCTATAGCTAATCCCATCTTACCAGGATTTACTACAAAGATAACTCTATCTTGCTTTTCATCTTCGATGCAATCTCTAGCTGTAGCACCGGTCACATTTTGAAAAAGTGACATTAGTTTTATTTGATCTGTTGTTAGTTTGATTGTCTCCGTCATGTCTTTTTTAAAATCGATCTAGGTGACGCACATTTAAATCTTGATAGAAAAGGGTCAAAAAACAAGACATTTATTCTTGCTTCACTGGTTCCATTTCTTTTATTATAGATTTAAGATTGGTATCGCTTAAAGTTCTTAGCGATAGAGCAGAAATCCTGAATTGTACACCACATAATCTTCCCAGATCTACTGAAGAACCGTAATAATTTAAAGTAGGAACCTTAGAAGTCTTGGATACTTCTTGAATCATTTCTAACATTCTTCCTTTTACAGAATGTGAAATAACAATTAACTTTGAATTCTTTATTGTGTTAATTGCTTGTCTTGTACCAAATGAGCATTTACCATCCTCAACCGCATCTTTTATTACTTTTTCTAAGAGTTTAGTTATTATCAATCAGCCTCATTGATCCTCAACGACTCTCATGAAGAGATCAACTGTTCCGGTACCTATCGGTATATTTGCCCCCACTATGACGTTTTCTGTAACTCCTTTTAGTTCCTCCACCTCCCCTGCTAGTGCTGCTTCTGCAATTGTTGGAACAGTAATCTCAAAGGCAGCTCTTGCAAGAACGCTTGTTTTTGTTCCTGCAATTCCATGTCTTCCTATTTGTTGGAGATAACCACGTGAACACATCAAGTCCGCTACCAACATAATATATCGTACATCTACCTCTAGGCCTTGATCTTCAAGTGTAGAATTAAGTTCATTAATAAGAGAATTCCTTGCAGCTTCAATCCCTAGTGTGTTTGCAATTTCAAAGACGTTATTGGTTCTGATATTTTTCTTGTCTACTCCTTCTATTTCCATTACCTTAGCTATATTCGAACCTGATGTTTGAATAACCCACTCTTCACCTTGTTGTACGATTGTTACTCTTTCAACATCAGTAACGCCTTTGACAGTGGCAGAAAGAATTTTGTTTCTCATTCCAAGTATTGTCTGTGCATCCGATTCTTCTGGAAGAGTTAGTGTAATAGAGTGACCACTATGTTCAATGTTAAATTTTTTCTTAGATGATTGTAAAGCATCTACTACATCTTCAATAGTGCATGCCCTTTCCCTTAATTTGTCCTGATTAAGATTTAGTTTTATTTTTGTAGAATAATCTGTTTCAGTGCTAGAGATTAAGGCACTTATTTTAGTATGCAATATTTCTCTAGCTACCTTTATCGCCTTTTCTTTTGATTTCTTATAGTTTTCCTCCAAATAAATGTCCATGGTTGGTGTAACAGGCTTTTTTCTTGCGTCTACAAGCTCAATTAGTCTAGGTAGACCAAGAGTAACATTTCTCTCCCTGATACCTGCAAAATGGAATGTTCTAAGAGTCATCTGGGTACCTGGTTCTCCTATAGATTGAGCAGTTATCACGCCAACTGCTTGGCCAGGTTCAACCTTGGCGTTATCATATAATTCTAATGCCTTTTTGCTAACTTTCTCAATACCCTCTCTACTAAGCTTTGATTCCAATAGAGCATCAAGTACTGTCTTTGTCAAACGGGGATTGAATGTCTTCGTGAATTTTTTAACTAGTTCAATAATTTCTTCTTTGGATGCTTTTTTCCCTGAATCAATAATGCTATCAGATTCTATTAGTCTTGAAATTCGGAATGCCTCGCCATGATCACTTTTTGCTACATCTATTCCATCCTCTCCATAGAGGTATTGAATTATGTGACCATGAGGATCTCTTACTGTGCTGTCATATTCTAACTTTAAATGCTCAAGTGCGTTGATGAGTCTTCTCTGCATGTAACCGCTTTGTTGTGTTCTTACTGCAGTGTCAACTAGACCTTCTCTTCCTCCCATAGCGTGGAAGAAAAATTCCAAAGTAGACAATCCTTCTCTATAATTTGATTTTACGAATCCCTTTCCATCAGGATTAGTATCATATTCTTTGAAGTGTGGTAAAGCTCTATTGCTATAGCCTTTGTGTATTCGTCTTCCTCGAATTGATTGTTGACCCAAAGCTCCTGCCATCTGACCAATATTTAATGAAGATCCTCTAGCACCAGTAGTTGCCATTATTCTTCCAGCATTAGTCTCATCAAATGACTTGTCAGCTGTACTACCAGCTCTATCTCTTGCTTTTGAGAGCTCATTAACGATATATGCTTCTAATGCTTCCTCAGCGGATAAACCTCTACTTAGTTGTAAGGTACCTTTTTTTGCCTGAGATATGAGGTCATATACCTTGTCATATGTTTCTTGAATATTACCTAAAATGCCTTCTTTAGTTTTTTCCGAAAGTTCAAGGTCAGCATAACCATAACTAAATCCATAGTGTGTAATGTACTGCTTCAACATGATAAGTATAGAATTTAGGAATTTCTTTGCCTCATCATATCCATAGTCTTTTGTAATTCTGTGTAGTACACTATCAGGTTCTTCAGCTCCTATTGATGCTTTGTCAATAACCCCACTTACTAGCTGTCCATTCTTGATTACAACATCTTTTGTAGGACCCTTTGTACCTTTTGACCATTTTGAAGTAATTACATAATTGAAGTCTTTAGGTAAGAAAAGTGAGAAGAGTTGTTTTCCTGTATACATTGGTCCACCTTTCCCTTTTATTGCAGGTTCAGGAAATGTTCCATCGTAACCCGCCGTCATTGCAAGATTTGCAAACTCTTGTGGAGCTAAGGTAGTGTCATCTTTTGTCAGCAAATATGCTCCTGTAATAAAGTCACGCAATGCACCTATTATAGGACCACCGTATCTTGGAGAAATTAATTGATCCTGTACCCTCATCAAAAGGATTGCTTCAGCTCTTGCCTCTTCACTTTGTGGTACATGCAGGTTCATTTCATCTCCATCAAAGTCTGCATTATAGGGAGGACAAACTGATGGATGAAGTCTAAACGTCTTATTGGGTAGTACTCTAACATAATGACCCATAATTGACATCTGGTGTAAAGATGGCTGTCTGTTAAACATCACGATGTCTCCGTCAGAGAGGTGTCTTTCCACAAGATATCCTATTTCAATATTATTGGCTATTGTTTCCCTATCTTCAACAAAATCTAATCTAATTTTTACGCCGTCTGGTCTTACGATATAATTAGCTCCAGGGTATTTGTTAGGTCCGTTAATGACAAGTTTTTTCAGTCTTTCGATATTCCATTCGGTAACTACTTCTGGAATTGTTAGTTTGACAGCGACTGCTTCTGGGACTCCAACTTCTGATATGTCTAAGTTAGGGTCTGGTGATATTACTGTTCTACTTGAAAAGTCAACTCTTTTCCCGGAAAGAGAACCTCTGAATCTCCCCTCTTTTCCCTTTAACCGTTGGGTGAGGGTCTTAAGTGGTCTACCGGATCGGTGATGAGCTTGAGGAATTCCTGAAACTTCATTGTCGAAATATGTGGTAACGTGATATTGTAAGAGATCTACCAAATCTTGTACAATGAGTGGAGGTGTCCCGGCTTCCTTACTTTCTTTGAGTCGTTGATTTACTCTTATGATATCCACTAGTTTGTGAGTTAGATCATCTTCAGACCTAATTCCAGTCTCCAAGATAATTGATGGCCTTACTGTAACTGGGGGAACAGGCAGAACCTGTAGAATAAACCATTCTGGTCTAGCTGTTGTAGGATCATATCCCAATAACTTCAAATCATCGTCAATCATGTGAGAAAATCTTTCTCTAATTGTTATGGGTAGCAATCTATTTTCACCAAGTTCAGTTCTTTCAATGAAAATAGTAGGTTTTGTAAATATCAATTCGTATTGAGATTTACCACAATGAGGACATGTTTTTTCTTTCTTCGCTCTCTCGATTATTTCATCGGGGATATGTTTAATTGATATTACATTATACGCAGCTTCTTTTTTTACGATTTGATGGTATTGTTCTAATTCCTCTTGTGGGATCTTAAGTCTTGCACACGACCTGCATGTTGTTAGCAAGAGTTTGTAGATATTATCAATAAATGCAATGTGTAAAACTGGTTCGGCAAGTTCGATATGTCCGAAATGACCAGGACACCTAGCTGCAGTATTTCCGCATGTAAGACACTTCTGCCCTGGTTCTAGTGTTCCAAGTCTTCCATCCATTAATCCTCCCTGAACTGACATACCATCCTCATCATAAGTTTCAGGAGCAGTAATTTCTGCAACAGAATATTTTCTAATCTCAGTCGGAGACCAAACAGAAAATTTTATTCCATCTATTACTTTTATAGTTTCAAGAGCCATTAAACCCTCTCCTTAATCAAAAGTCTCGGTGCGACGTCCAGGCTCATCATTTCTTGCAGCAATAATTTAAACGCGTATGCAACAGAAATTGAAGTAACTTTTGCCTTGTCTCCACATACTCGGCAAACAAATCTTCTTTGTTTTATATCATAATAAGAGACAAGACCGCATCTCTCACAAACGTAGATGTCTGCTTTGTCTGATTCCTCAAGTAATCTATCTTTTAGCATCATAGAAGCACCATAAGCAATAAGACAATCTCTTTCCATTTCACCAAATCTTAGGCCTCCACCTCTTGCCCGACCCTCGGTGGGTTGCTTTGTTAACATCTGCACTTGTCCTCTTGCTCTAGCATGAATCTTGTCTGCAACCATATGATGAAGTTTTTGATAATAAACAACACCGATGAAGACATCTACTGCAAAGGCCTTACCGGTCCTTCCATCATACATCGTTTCCTTTCCAGAATATTTGAAGCCTCCTTCTTCTAAAACTCCTTTGACGTCTTCAAGTTTTTCTCCTACAAATGCTGAACCATCCATCTTACTACCTCGTAATGCAGCAGCCTTACCAGTTACCGATTCTAGAAACATTCCCACTGTCATTCTCGATGGAAAAGCATGTGGATTAATCATTACATCTGGGACTATCCCCTCCGATGTATAAGGAAGATCTTCATGATTGACAAGTAAACCAACTACACCTTTTTGTCCATGTCTCGAAGCAAACTTATCACCGATTTCTGGTATCCTAAGATCTCTAACTCTAATCTTGTACATTCTTCCTCCATCATGTGATTGTGTCATAACAACAGTATCAACAACTCCATTTTCTGATGGTCTTACACCAATTGATGTGTCTCTTCTGTAAGGACCTTTCACTTCAAATTCTCTATACTCTTCCATAAATCTTGGAGGACTTGTTTTGCCAATCAGTATATCTCCGCCCTGTACGGTTGACTCTGTTGCAATAACACCATCTTCTTCTAAAAGTCTGTATGCTTTATCACCACGGAACCCTCTGATATTTCCCTCAGCAGTAGGAATCTCGAAATTATCTCGCATTCCTCCAGGGTATTGTTTGGCTTCAGCTTCGTATATCCTATAGAAGAAAGTTCTTCCCATTCCTCTCTCGACTGACGACTTGCTTAGGACAATAGCATCTTCTATGTTATAACCATCGAAAGGCAGTACTGCAACAATGCAATTTTGACCTGCAGGTCTGTCTTCAAGCCCCAGAAGACCCATTGCTTTTGTATTAACTATTGGAGTCTGAGGATAGAGCATAAGATGTTGTCTTACATATGTACTCGCATTCATAAGTGGAGTTGAAAATCCAAGACTTTGTTTTGCCATTGCCGACTCGTATGTATTTCTAGGAGATTGATTATGTTCGGGGTATGGAATTATTGAAGCTCCCGCGCCTAGAATTGCAGACGGAAATACTTCCATGTGAGTGTGTTTTTTAACGTCCAACTCATCAATCGTTATGTAACAGTTCTCCTCTTCATTGGCATCAACGAGTTCAATTACACCCATGTGCAAAAGATCAGTCCAAGATAGGAACTTCTTACTGACCTTATCAATTAACTCTTGAGTCAAGAGAATTTTATTTTCTTTGATTACAATCAATGGTCTCAAAACCCTTCCCGCATTACAGTTAACATAAAGTCTCTTAGTAGATCCTTCAAAACTGGATTGATATAGAAAGATTCCAACATGTGGATGAATTTTAAAATTTCTTCTTAGGTCTCTTAAGGAGTCAACAAGTTTCTGTCCATCCTTAAAGTAACCAATAAGTCTGCCATCAACAAAAACCCTAGTCCCTTCTTTTTTTAATTCGTCTTTTGCATCAGCTACATAGGTAACACCCAAGTCATAGAGTTTCTCAACTATATCCTCAGATTGAACATTAACAGAGATAATTGCGGACAATGCCAAATTCTTTACTAATCCACAGTTAGAACCTTCAGGTGTTTCACTTGGACATATTCTTCCAAAGTGTGTTGCATGAAGATCTCTTGCTTCAAAGTTTGGTTGACTTCTGCTAAGAGGAGATTGAATCCTTCTAAGATGACTGATTGTTGAGAGATAGTTAGTTCTATCAAGTAATTGGGTCACACCAACTCTACCTCTACCCCAATTTCCTGTTGCAATGGCGTTATTCAGTTTGTCTGTTACTATTCCTGGCCTCACAGCAGCTGCTACAGCATTAATACCTCTTTTTTGACCTGACCTTTCAAGCTGGTACTTCATGTCTCTCACTAAGTTTCTAAATGCAGTTCTGAAAAGATCGGCAAGCATTTGACCAGCGAATTTTATTACTTTATTACCATAATGATCCTTATCGTCTGGAGCAATCCATCCTAGCCTGAGCTCAATTAACTTGCAAGTTGCTTCGCCCAAGAAGAGAGCCTTTTCCTTTCTATTATCAGGGTGTTTGCCAAGATGAGGTAGTAGACCCCAATCAAGCAATGTCTCGGCTCTTTTAATCTGAAATTCTTCAAGCATACCTGGTGCTATCCTTTTACTTATGTACACAATAGCATCCTTGGCTGTTGGAACATCACCTGATTTTTCAAATGATGCCTCAAGCTCATCTTGAATATCATCTACCAAGGATACCGCAGCTGCAATTTCTCTGTCAGATTCAAGACCTAAAGCACGCATTAAAGTCACCACTGGTATATCAACAGGTGATCCTGGAATCTTTGCAACAATAAGACCATCATTTTTCATTATCAATTCGAGTTTAGCTCTATAACCAACTATTGAAGAATACACTTTTGCTTTGAAGACAGTATTACCACCAACAATTTCTTTGTCTACAATAATCTTATTGTAAGATAAATCTTCTAATCCTACAATAACTCTTTCTGATCCGTTTATTATAAAATATCCGCCAGGATCATTTGGGTCCTCACCATATTCTACAAGTTTTTGTTCTGAAAGATTATGAAGAATACAAGCATTAGATCTTACCATTACTGGCATATCTCCAATGTGAACATATCTAGACTCGAGAATTTTTCCATCCTCTACAACGCTTGCTTCAAGCATTATAGGAGAAGCATATGTAACATTTCTCAAACGTGCTTCCATTGGTGCAATATGAGTTATTGAACCATCCAACTCCATCATTCTTGGTTGCTGCAACTTTACTTTGCCCAGCTGAATCTTATATGGATACTCGGCACTTTCAATTTCAATCTGCCCAACTTCGTCAATGATACTTTGAAGTCCTCTTTCAAGAAATTCATCGTAAGAATTGAGATGTTGTCTTGCTATACCCTCTCGCTTCAAAATATCTTGAACAATAGGCCAACGTTTGTTTGAAATATTTGTCATTTATTCTTCCACCACATACCTACAGTAGATACTTTCGCCAGCTGTCGGACTTTTTCTTGTAATCTTAATCATATCACCTGGTTTTACTCCCAACCCTCTGATGGCAGGATCACTGACATAAATAAGAGGCATCTCAGTGGGTTTTGTGTGATATTTCTCAAGAACTTTTTCAGCTTCATCTTTGGTCATTATCTCATGTTTTGGAACATAGATGTGATCAGGAATCAGTATCTTCTCTTTCTTACCTGACATACCAAAAATCTCCTTTGAACATTAGCTGTAAATGCGTAACTAATCCACAAACTACATCGATTCACCGAGAGGTTAATATATATCTAATTGGGGACGTGCCAAATTTAGCACTCTTTTGTCAATAATTTTTTCCGCAACTTTAAATAGCAAAAAAAAATATCACCAACCAAGATGAGGACTCGGTATAAAGGATTTGTATTGTTTGCAATTCTAGTTAGTACCATAGGAGCCATGCCCGTTTTTGCTTCTCCAGCTACTTACTCGAATTTTACAATCACAAATTCTACACTTGGAAATCCTAATCCTTTAACATCATCCTCAACCGAAATAACTGTAACAACTGACAAACCATCCTACAATGACGGCGACAAGATTGCAATCTCAGGAAGTACTGCTGATTATATTTCAGGTACACCTGTAACCGTTATGATAAGAAATCCGATTGGGAACTTGATAAAAGTAGATCAAGTAGATCTTGGTACTGACAAGACATTTTCAACCTCAGTAACTGCAGGTGGTTCGTTGATGCAGCTTGCAGGTACCTATCAAGTACAAGTGCAATTTGGTAGCAAAGATAGAGAAGCAATGACAACCTTCCAGTTTGCTGGATCCAGTGGAGCTGGAAATACAATAAAGGTAGACGGAACTGACTTTTCAGTATCGTATAGCATTACGAATGGTAAAGTACTAGGAATTAAGGCAGACTTGCAGTCAAAGTCATTAATAGTATCAATACAGACAACAGGAGACGGAGTACTAACAATAACCCTCCCAAGAGGACTTATTGATTCAAAGGTACAAGGTCAGGATAGCCCATACATAACCTTAACAGATGGACAGGAAGCAGATTTCCAAGAGACGAACACGACACCAACTGATAGAACTCTAACAATTCCGTTTACGGATGGAACACAGGAGATAGAGATAATTGGCACTCAGATAGTTCCAGAGTTTGGACCGATTGCAGCTCTAGTGCTTGCCATTGCAATAGTAACAATAATTGCAGTATCAGCAAAGACTGGGCTTAGATTTATGCCAAAATACTAGAACACACTATTTTTTCATTTTTTAAATATACATAAATATCCATTCTACTTATCGCAGACAGGATGAGTACTCATAAAGAATATGCGTTGATCGCTATTCTTGCTACGGCAGCTGTGGTAGGCGTTATACCTGCATTCGCCAGTAATAACCCATACTTGGCATGTCCCGACTGTAACGACACGAGCACCAACACCCAACAAACACCTCCGATACCAATTACAGTGACCACTGACAAAGATGTTTATGATCACAACTCAGTTATAATGATCAGTGGACATGTTGAACATCCATATCCCGGGCAAGATGTTGCTGTCAAGGTAGTAAGTCCACAAGGGAATGTAGTTTTTGCGTCTCAGATTCAATTTGACAACAATGGAGACTTTTCTACAAAGCTAAGTACACAAGGATCATTGTTATCCGAAAATGGACAGTACACAGTCTACGTACAGCAAGGCGATGAGCAAGCAAGAACCAATGCATCTGTATTCCAAATGGCAGGCGAACTAACAACAATACCATCAATTCCAGAGTTTGGACCGATCGCAGCTTTAGTACTGGTAATTGCAATAATAACAATAATTGCAGTATCAGCAAAGACTGGGCTTAGATTTATGCCAAAATACTAGAACACTCTACTTTTTCATTTTTTAAATATACATAAATAGTCATACATCTTAATCGCAAACAAGATGAGTATTCACAGAGAATATGCGCTGGCAGCTATTCTTGCTACTGTGGTTGTAATAGGTCTTGTACCTGCATTTGCACAAACATCTTATTCAGATGTAAACCCTATGAACACACTCAGTAGCGGTACCGAATCTCAACAGATCCTGCCTATCATAGTATCCACTGATAAAGATACTTATGATCGACAATCGATAATACAAGTTACAGGACATGTTCAGAATCCCATAACTGGTCAAACTGTAACTCTTGAAGTATCGGATTCCAATGGAAAAATAGTTGAGGTTGATCAACTAACGTTGGACAACGGTGGAAACTTCAAATCCACAATTAACACTTCTAGCCCGTTGTGGTCGACAGGTGGAATTTACACAATAACTGCTCAATATGGCGACAGTCAAGGATTGCGAACAACAACAACACAGATAACGATCCAAGGTGGTGGAGCCGCAAGTTGCACATCACAACAACTCTCTGCCACGATAGGCAGTTCACAATACTGTATAGATTATAGTATCACGGGAGGAACAGCTTCAGGAGCAACACTAAGTGCAGCATCTAAAGATCTTACCGTCAATATTCAAGCAACCGATGACGGTCAAATTACCCTTAATATACCAAGATCAGTACTCGATGCTAAAGCTGGTACTAATGATACTACATTTGTTGTTTTACTCGATGGTCAAGAGATAGCAACAGATGAAATCACAGATACACCTAGTACAGATGCAAGGAGTCTAACGATTCAATTCCCAGCAGGATCTGAAAAAATAGAGATAATTGGCACTCAGATAGTTCCAGAGTTTGGACCGATTGCAGCTCTAGTGCTTGCCATTGCAATAGTAACAATAATTGCAGTATCAGCAAAGACTGGGCTTAGATTTATGCCAAAATACTAGAACACTCTACTTTTACATTTTTTTATGACTTGCATAGTAAAGGAAATATACGACAGCAAGGCAAACCGAATATGCGTTATTCATTTCTTTTATTGACAGTATTTTTTCTTTTGTCAACATCATCTTCTTCAAGTTTTGGACAGACGACCCTTCCTCCGACAGCACCGCTGATTACAGTAACTACAGACAAACCATCATATCAGATAGGTGACAGCATAGTTGTTTCAGGGGCGGTAAAATCGGTGGTACCTGGAACTCCATTGACAATTCAGGTCCTTGACCCAAACAACAATCTCGTACAAGTAGCTCAAATTGATGTTTCGCAAGACGGGAGATACACAAAAACGATTAACTCACAGGGCAATCTTTGGAAGGCATCTGGAAGTTACACATTAAAGGTCCAATACGGTCTTCCAAATGTTACAG